>JBFJMM010000084.1:0-9069 GCA_041633885.1 Porticoccaceae bacterium | reverse complement strand
CGTTTTCCCATCAACGTCCGCTATCCGCGGGAACTGCGTGACTCCATCGAAAAACTGCGCGGATTGCCGGTACTCACCGCCCGCGGCGAGCAAATCACGCTGGGGGATATTGCCGCTATCGAGATCAACCGGGGACCGAGCATGATCAAAAGCGAAAATGCCCGTCTTTCCGGCTGGGTGTACGTGGATGTGCGGGACAGGGACCTGGCCGCCACCGTCGCAGAACTGCGCACGGCGATTGCGCGGGAGGTAACGCTGCCGGTGGGCGTCAGTGTCAGTTACTCGGGGCAGTTCGAATATATGCAGCGCGCCAATGCCCAGTTACGCCTGATGGTGCCAATCACGCTGCTCATTATTTTTCTGCTGCTGTACGCTATTTTTCGCCGCTTTGATGAAGCCCTGCTGTTGATGATAACACTGCCTTTCGCGTTGTCCGGCGGCATCTGGTTTCTTTATTTAATGGCGTTTAACCTGTCCGTGGCCACCGGCATTGGCCTCATCGCGCTGGCCGGAGTGGCCGCCGAATTCGGGGTGGTGATGTTGTTGTATCTGCGCCGGGCTCTGGCAGAACGGACGCTGGATACATCGCTGCAGCAATTCAGTGCAGGCGATCGCTTTGCCCTCGACGCTGCGATTCGGGAGGGTGCGTTGCTGCGGGTTCGCCCGAAAGCGATGACGGTAGCCGTTATACTGGCGGGTCTGTTGCCAATATTACTGGGTGAGGGGACCGGCTCAGAAATTATGAGTCGCATCGCAGCGCCAATGGTGGGCGGCATGATTACAGCGCCCCTGCTGTCCATGCTGGTATTGCCCACGGCCTATCGCCTGTTGTGCGGGGTCCGTTATCGACGCCATGCCCAACCTCCGGTTTAAGCGCGATCCCCCTGGGCGACTGCGAACTCATCGCTAGCAGCTGTCGCATCCTGTCCCGCCAGGTAAACCGTGGACGTAGGAAAGGCAATCTCTGCCCCGTGTGCAGCGATAATGTCGGCAATTTTCAGCAGAATGTCCTGCTTGATCTGGTGGTACTGTTGCCAGTCCGTGGTACGGGTAAACGTATAAATAAAAAAGTCGAGAGAGCTCGGCCCGAACTGGTTAAAATTAACCATCAGGGTCTGTTGCGTATCGATGTCTGGATGCGTCTCCAGCATCCCCTTGACCTGTGCAACGATCCCGTCCATATGCGCGACATCCTGATAGCGTATACCAATGGTTTCGCGAATTCTGCGATTGGACATGCGCGAAGGGTTTTCGACAGCGATACTGGTAAATACTGCATTTGGTATATACAGGGGGCGTTGGTCAAAGGTGCGAATGCGAGTCAGGCGCCACCCAATATCCTCCACCGTACCCTCGATTTCCTTGTCGGGAGAGCGTACCCATTCGCCAACCGCAAATGGCCTGTCCAGGTAAATCATCAGGCCACCAAAAAAATTAGCCAGTAAATCCTTAGCCGCAAAACCGAGTGCCAGACCGCCAATGCCGCCAAATGCCAACACCCCGGACACGCTGTAGCCCATCGTTTGCAGGGCGATCAACATCGCCGTAATCACCACCGAAATGCGTACCAGTTTACCAATGGCGTGCACCGTGGTTGGGTCCATCGGCTCCGCCACATATTCGGAATGGGTGAGATTACGTTCCGCCCGCTGTACCAGATTGACCAGAAACAGGGCCAGCAAAAATATCACCGCCAGACGATTAATCGGCTCCACCAGCTCACCCCAGGGGGATTCGAGCAGTCGCGCGACAATCCCGGCCGCAAAATTAATACCGACAATCCACACCATCCACACCAGCGGTTTGCGGCATGCCTCGAGTAACGCATCGTCCCACACACTGCGCGTGGTTTTAGCGCGTTTTTGCAGTAACAAAATAGCTTTGTTGAGAACATAACCGAGCAGCAGTGCCGCCAGTACAATGACAAAAATTTCCAACCACCATACGTACGTGCTTCCGACCATGCGGCTAAACCAGTTTTCCAGGGATTCCAACATTGTTAATGACGATCCTTTAACATCTGTGAGTTAGACGACGTGTCGCAGCTGTTCTACAGTGGCCAGGCGTCGCGGATGATCCGCCAGCTCGGCCCACGAGCATTGTTCCCGTGCTTTCATTGAATCCAGCCGGGTGGATGCCGGTACCGGGTTCTGTTTGAGATAATCGAGCACCTCGCGGGCGCCGACCCGATTATTACATACCAATACCATATCGCAACCGGCCCGTAATGCCGCCTCAGTTTTCGCCGCGTATCCGCCCTCCACATCGGCACCTTTCATGGACAGGTCATCGCTGAAAATCACCCCATTAAAACCCAGTTCGCGCCGCAGTATCTGCTGCAACCACAACTGGGAAAAACCCACGGCCCGGGAATCCACTTGCGGGAATATCAGGTGCGCCGGCATCACCCCCCCGAGGGACGGGGCGAGTTTGGCGAACGGGATCAGATCCCGCCCGCGCAACTGCGCCAGCGTTCGCTCGTCGCAGGGGGTGAGCAGATGGCTATCGCCACGCACGCCCCCGTGACCGGGAAAATGTTTCCCCGTGGCGGCCATACCCGCCTCGGCCATGCCGTCGATAAACAACTGGGCCGCGCTGACAACCCGTTGCGGATCATCGCCAAACGACCTGTCTCCAATGACCTCACAATAGGCGCGATCGACATCCAGCACCGGCGCGAAACTAAAATCAATGCCACTGGCAATCAGTTCGCTCGCCATCAGCCAGCCAGCATCGCCAATTAACCGCGCCCCTGCAACGGGATCGCACGCCAACAGATCTCCCAATACTTGCATGGCCGGCAGACGGGTAAAGCCGTCGCGCAGGCGTTGTACGCGCCCGCCCTCCTGATCGACCGCCAGTAGTAATTCGGGACGCAGCTGCGCAATTGCCGCAGTCAGCTCGACAATTTGCGCGCGGCAGCGAAAGTTCCTGCTAAAAAAAATTACCCCGCCCACCTGTGGGTGGCGCAACAAATCCCGTTCCTCCGCTGTCAGCGCGGTGGTCTCCAGGTCGAGCATCAAAGGGCCAGGAGCCATGGTACATCCTCGGGCACAAGACCCATATATTGCAGTGTAGAGTTTAACATCAAGATTAGCGCGATTCTGAATTTTGAAAGGCAAGCGGATTATTAGATAATTTTTTCATTTACGAAATGTTTTATATCTCCGCAGGCAATAATTATAAAACTGGCCTGAAAAAATTATTGTTAGTAATTAGCATGTTAGGATTCGACAATCCGGCAAGTCCGATTTTTGGTTTTTCGACTGCGATCAAGCCCCTCAGCTCGCCCTAGTGCAACGGTCTCGTAGCGGTGCTATGTTGGCCGAGGGTCGTTTACGAGACAGGGGTGGTTATCGTGGCAAAGCACAAGCCGCAGTTGAATGCCTGGTATCAGGACGCACAGGAAGATCAGATATTTGAAGTTATCGCCATTGACGATGACGATGGGACCATCGAAATCCAGTACTACGATGGCGAGGTAGCGGAGGTGGATTTCGACAGCTGGAAACAGATGGTGCTGATTCCCGCCCAACCACCGGAAGACTGGCGCAGCTCCTACGAAGTGAGTGACGATGACAATAACGATACCGACGATGTTTACGTACCCGATAACTGGGATGACCCACTGGCCAATATTGAACCCGATATGGCGTTTGACAGCGACGACTTTTAGGACTTCATCTGGCGCTGCAGCACCTCGCCTGCCCCCGATCAATCCAGCGACCCCCCGGCGGGCTCGCGAATCGTCTGCTGTTGGTCTTGCCATTCTCTAGATGCTGGATATAATTACAGTACTGCCCTTATGAAGCACGGCCCATGACTACCACACTAACCGCTCGCCAGAGTCAGGTTCTCAATTTGATTCGTCGCGCCATCGACAATACGGGCTTTCCGCCCACCCGAGCGGAAATTGCCGACGAGCTGGGTTTTCGCTCGGCCAATGCGGCAGAGGAGCATTTGCGCGCACTGGCCCGCAAAGGCGTGATCGAAATGATACCCGGCGCCTCCCGCGGACTGCGCTTGCTACAGCCGCAGTCCGGCCTACCGGTTGTCGGTCGCGTCGCCGCAGGCAACCCTGTTTTGGCGGAGGAACATATCGAGGACTATTACAATATTCCTGCGTCTTTGTTTCACCCCAGCGCCGATTATTTACTACGGGTTAGCGGCACGAGTATGCGCGATGCGGGTATTCTGGACGGCGATCTCCTGGCCGTACACCGCACTGCTGTAGCTGAGAACGGACAGATCGTGGTGGCACGTATTGACAATGAAGTCACGGTAAAGCGTCTGAAAAAAACCCGCAGCCGCTACGAATTACTGTTATTACCCGAGAACGTGGATTTTGAGCCGATTTTCGTGGACCTCAGAACCCGGGAATTTGCTATCGAAGGACTGTCGGTGGGTCTTATTCGCACCTGAGTATGCACAGGTTTCACGGTGGGGGTTCGATCCGACCCGCAATGCCAGTGGGCGTCTTAACGGGAGTCTGATCACAGTATAGTTGCGAATCACACTTACGCAATCACCCGGACGACAGGCTGATTGTGGCAGAGTGACTAGTGCAATGTCCGGTCGCCGTATTTGGCAACTTCGCCTTCGTCGAGCTGACCTTCGGCGCCCAGCTGTTCAACCAGTTCTATTCCCGCGTCAATCATCGCCCGTGCCACATCCATACTGGCGTCACCCAAAAAATATTTGGCTTCATCAGAGAACGTGATGCGCACCAACGGCTCGCCAGATACGTCTGAGCGCTGCAAAACCACTTCGCCGTCGGGCAGCATGAGAATTTCGTATTGAGATGAGGACATTAGGCTTCCAGGGTACCAATCAGCGGACATTATACCAGTAAAATCCACGTGTTAGCATTCGTACATAAGGTCCCGATGGCGCTCGACCATCTCGTCCAGCGCGGCGCTCCACGCCAGCAAATCCGCAGCCGTAAAATCCCGGCCGCCCTGTACCTCGCTGGACGCGATCAGATTATCCGGGCGGGTCGGCAACTCCTCCACCCGAAACAGGCTGCGATGGGCAGCCAACAGGCGCGCCAACCAGCTCCCCGGGGAGGTCTCAAGGTCCAGAGTTTCCCGGGCCTCACCGGGGGTTTTTCCCATCGCGGCCAGGGTCCGTTGCAGGGTTTGCGCATCGACAATGTCCGCGACACCCTGACACTGATAGTTTTCTGCCAGCGCCTGCAGGTGGTACCGGTACGCGCTTTGTAGCTGATACAACACACTTTCGGAAAACGCCTCCCGCACACTTTGTTCCGATGCCCGCTCCCGTTCGGCGAGCAATAATCTGGCGTATTGCAGTTTGCGGTTAACCGCCCCGAGATATCTATTGACCATGTGACTGTTTACTCCGCCGTGGCACCCATTTCATTGCCCACACCACACCCTGGACGCGAACATCGCCGCAGCTATTTTCGTTTATCCTCCACCTGCCACCGACCGGCCACAAACAGCGCCCGCCAGCCGGATGGCTTGCCGTTCACCTCTGACTGCACATAGTGTTCGCCACTTTTGCGGCTATAGCGAACAATGGCGGGATTCCCATCGGGATCTTTGGGGGGCGCCTGCAGCAGGAAATGGTATTTGGGGTCGATCTGCGCCTGGTGTGGTATCAACTCGCTCACCAGCGGTGCACGGGTTTCACGGTGGCGGGGAAATTTGCTGGCAGCGAGAAACAATCCGGCAGCACCGTCGCGCAAGATGAAGTGATCTTCAACTTTCTCGCAGGGAAGCTCTGGCATCGGCACCGGATCCATTTTTGGTGGTGCCGCCTGGCCATTACGCAGCAATTTGCGGGTGTTTTTGCATTCGCCCGCCACGCAACCGAAGTATTTACCAAAACGCCCGGTTTTAAGTTGCATGTCCTGACCGCATTTATCGCACTTGATAATCGGCCCCTCATAGCCCTTGATCCGAAAGCTCCCCAATTCCAGCTCATACCCGGAGCAATCGGGGTTGTTGCCACATACATGCAGTTTGCGTTGTTCATCGATAAGGTAACTGTCCATCGACGTATCGCACTGGGCACAACGGTGCTTGTGCAGCAGCAACCGGGACTCCGCCTCGTCGTCGTCGTCCACATTGACCGCTTCGTCCCCGGGCACCAGATTCAATGTTTCCTTGCAACGCTCCTTGGCGGGCAGTCCATACCCCGAACACCCGAGAAACACTCCGGTACGCCCGGTGCGAATCAGCAGAGGCCGACCGCACAGCTTGCAGGGTAGGTTGGTCTCGGTTGCCGCATTGGGTCGCATACCCCCATCATCGCCCTGGGCCTTTTCGAGTTTGGCGCTGAAATCCTGGTAAAAATTGTTGAGTACTTCCTGCCAGCCCAGGCGCCCCATGGCGACATCATCGAGTTGCTCCTCTAACGCCGCCGTGAAGCCGTAGTCCATCAGGTTAGAGAAATTTTCATCCAGCCGCGCGGTGACAATATCGCCAATTTTTTCGGCGTAAAAACGTCGATTCTCCACGTGTACATAGCCGCGTTCCTGAATCGTGGAAATAATTGCCGCATAGGTGGAGGGTCGCCCAATCCCCCTTTTTTCAAGCTCCCTCACCAGCGCCGCCTCGCTGTAACGCGGTGGCGGCTTGGTAAAATGCTGGCGTGGCAACAGGTTAATCAAAGTGAGGGGCTCCCCCACCCGATACTCTGGCAATTCAATATCGTCCTTACCGCGCAGCGCCGGAATCGCTCTTAAAAACCCGTCGAACAGCACCACCCGGCCCCGTACACGAAGTTCGTAATCGCCGGCGCTGACCGCCACACTGGTACTGGTGAAACGGGCGGGCACCATCTGACAGGCAATAAACTGCTGCCAGATAATTTCGTACAGTTTTCTGGCATCTTCCTCGACGCCTTCGAGCTCTTTTGGGGCGACATCCACGTTGGAGGGCCGAATCGCTTCGTGAGCCTCCTGCGCCCCCGCTTTACTGGAATACACATTGTGTTTTTCAGGCACATACCGGTCGCCAAAACTGCGCTTGATAAATTCCCGGCAGGCGGTAACTGCATCGACATTCAAATGGGTCGAATCGGTACGCATGTAGGTGATGTAACCCGCCTCGTATAAGCGCTGCGCGAGCATCATGGTTTTCTTAACCCCGTACCCCAGGCGCGTACTGCCAGCCTGCTGGAGGGTCGAGGTGATAAATGGTGTCGGCGGTTTGGTTTGAGTCGGCGTATCCTGGCGCTCCGCAACCTCGTACTCCGCGTCCCGTAGCGCTGCCAGCGCCTGCTCCGTTTCGGTGCCGCTGGCGGGGCGGAAATTTTTTCCACCGCTGGCACGCACTTCAAAGCGTACCTGCTCCCCTGCGGTATTATTGAGGTCCGCATGTACCGTCCAATATTCTACTGGTAAAAAAGCGCGTATTTCCTGCTCCCGCTCCACCACCAGCTTGACCGCAACAGACTGTACGCGCCCTGCCGACAATCCTCTGGCAACTTTTGCCCACAGCAATGGGGACACCATAAACCCCACAACCCGATCGAGAAAACGGCGCGCCTGCTGGGCATTGACCCGCTGCATGTCGAGTTCGCCTGGTTCGGCAAATGCTTCTTTGATAGCTTTTTTGGTAATCTCGTTGAACACCACGCGCTTATAGCGTTGATCGTCTCCGCCAATCGCCTCTTTTAAATGCCAGGCAATTGCCTCTCCCTCCCGGTCCAGGTCGGTGGCCAGATAAATTGTGTCAGCCGTTCCGGCGATCTTGCGCAATTCGTCGACGACTTTTTCCTTGCCGGGCAGTACCCGATATTCAGCCTTCCAGTTCTTGTCCGGGTCGATACCCATGCGATTGACCAGTTGCTGGCGCGCCTTGCGCGCTTTTGCCAGTGCCTTTTTCGCAGGTGAGAGGGTTTTGGCGGCCTTGGCGGGGCGACCCTTGCCGGTTGCCTCCCGGCTGGCTGCGTCGGTGGGCAGGTCGCGGATATGACCAATGCTGGATTTGACCACAAAGTCCTTACCCAGGTACTTGTTAATAGTTTTCGCCTTGGCTGGCGATTCGACGATGACCAGTGATTTACCCATGAAATCCTTCGTTATTTAGCGTTGATGGCGTTAAAAATGTCCGTCCAGCGAACCAAAAGGGCGAATATATACGGACTGCACAAGGCAGGGTCAAGCAATTTCTGGTATCGCCTGATTGGCACGCGAACCTTTGATGGGCGCTAAATCAGATTGCCCATGGACACAGGCAATTTATATATTTTACATTAATTTAATAATATATATTATTGTTTAATATACTTATTTCTTATATTTTTTAACCCTTCAACAAGTGTGGTAACGGAATCCAGCCCCCCTTGTTCCCCCCAATAAATAGACAGCCCGAAGCGATCACACCGCACCGCCCGGACATCGCCGGGCAAACCCGCCAGTATCTCATCCAGCCCCGTGCATACCACCTCCGGTGCTGGCGTGCCTTGCCAGCGCCAGCCGCTCCACGGCGACTCCCTCCCTTGCCGGACGTCGCTCACCAGCCCCCAGGGACTGAACCCCGCGCCCGTATCGAAATTCAACGGCCAGGGCAGCAGGTAACGTACAGCGGGCACCATGCCAGTGCCGACGCCGACCAACGGGTCCCTCACCAGTTCCACCCGCAACCCCGCTTCCCGACCACGGGCACGCAGAATCGCCAGAAGCTTTTCCCGGGGCGGTCTGTGCAAATGCGCCAGTTTGGCCAGCAGCACCACAGCAACAATTAAAATGATAAAGTATTCCACTGTCTGTCCATATTCCGCGCGCTCGGTATACACTGTGCCGAAGCTGCAATGGAGTCTCCAGGCAGCACATAATAACCCAGGTATTGGAGCGTCATTATGTCCTATTATCACCACATTCTCGTGGGCCTCGACCTGTCCGCCGAATCCCGGCAAGTCATCGACCGAGTCAAAGATTTATTTGGCGAACGGGATGTGCGCATCAGCCTGCTGCATGTGCAGGAGCCCCTGTCCTTTGCCTACGGCGGGGACATCCCCATGGATCTGAGCGATGTGCAGGCGCAGATGGAACAACAGGCCCACAGCCGGCTTGAAGAGTTTTGTCGAGAACTCCAT
>JBFJMM010000083.1:0-9195 GCA_041633885.1 Porticoccaceae bacterium | reverse complement strand
GTGATGCGTGCTCGTGTTCGCCGGTGCGCACCATCCTCACCGCTCGTTCTCGTACTTCAGGTGAATATCCAAGTCTTCTGTTCATAGAGTATCATTCTCCTTCTCAAGAATTATACCCTCCGACAAACCCGGGGCGATTCATGTCTTCTCTGAATACTCAACTTGAGCAATCACAACAGGAGAAGGAAAGCCTAGAGTTCAGTTTGCTTGAAAGTGAGGAGCGTGTTCACGATCTTGAAAAAAAGGCCAAAACCGAAGCCTATCATTACAGCCAAAGAAGTGATACGTCGGAAGCCATACCTGCGGATAATGAAATATTCAACGAACTCATTGGTGTAGCTACCGATCCTAAAGGGCCCACACCAGAAGAGTGCCTAACTCTACTGGCAAAGGTATATCCCCAGCGATTGGTGGTACTACCAACAGCTTTAGATAGTGCGAGAGAAGTCAGTAGTTTCTCTCAAAGTCGTCGTCTACTTGATATGTTGAACCGCCTTGTAACCGAGTATTTGCCAAGATTCCTAAAAGGAGGTGACACTGCTGCACGTGCGATATTCACTAATAATGAATTCGCTGCGCGTGAGTCAGATAAAGTCGTAAACAATAAACAATTCTTGGCATACAGAATATTTGCAGTTGACGGAATGCAAGTTGAGATGCTCAAGCATCTCAAGGTAGGGGTTGCCGACGACCCAAAATCAACTATTCGAGTGCATTTCGAGATCGATCAAACATCCGAACGCATCATGATTGGTCACTGTGGCTTACATTTGCCACTCTCTGGTCGGTAACTGTCGGTGAAATTCCGCCCAACAATGCGCTCGTGTGGGACGCCGCGCCGCGTTGCGGCTTACGCCCCACCGCTTGAGCGTTAGAGCTTTAGAGGGTATCCCCATAAATAAAATTGGGAAGTATGTGCCAATGGGCCGTTGCACCAGTTGTAGAAGGCGCCACTGGCATGCTGTGCTTGCGGTAGTCTCGTTTCCCGCCTGAATTAAAATTCAGCGACTGCTGCGCGAGACGATCACAATTGTCTAGCGGGTTCGCGCTTTTAAAAACTCCCCAATGCGCAGTATGGCGTCCCGGCCCTCGGGCAACATGGGCGCGAACAGATGCCAGACATGCACCATCTCCGGCCAGACTTCCAGTGTTACGTCCACATCGGCCGCCCTCGTCTTGTCGGCAACCCGGGTGGCGTCATCGAGCAGTGTTTCCAGGGCGCCCACCTGAATCAGCAGGGGTGGCAATCCGGCAAAGTTTCCGTGCAGGGGCGCGGCGGTGGGTTGTGTTGGATCGGCATTGCCAAGATACATTTTTGCCATGCCCATTAAACCACCGGGTTCCACCATAGGATCGTTTTTTACATTGCTGCGCATCGAATCCCCGGTGGCCTGCATATCGGTCCAGGGGGAAATCGGTACGGCCGCTCCGGGCATTGGTTCGCCCGCATCGCGCAGGACCAACAGGGCGGCGAGGGTGAGTCCGCCACCGGCGGAATCTCCGGCGAGGGCGATGTTGTGCGGTGCAAAACCTTCGGCCAGCAACCAACGGTACGTTGCGCAGGCGTCTTCCACGGCGGCGGGGTAGGGGTTTTCAGGAGCGAGGCGATAATCGAGGGCCAGTACCCGGCAATGCGCGGCCCGAGACAGGCCGGCCACCAGGCCGCGATGGGTGGCGGGCGAACCCATGACGTAACCGCCGCCGTGCAAATACAGCAGGGTTCTATGCTGATCGACCCCAGGGGCCGCGACCCATTCCGCCGGAATGTTGCCAGCGTTAACCGGGGTCACGGTAATGTCGTCGGAGATAACCGCAAACGGCGCCATCATACGCGCGAAGTTGTCGCGCATTTTCCCGGCTTTGTCCTTCATTTTTTCGTAGGTGGACGGCCCCGGATAATTTTTCCACAGCAATTCGAGGAGCTTGGCGTTTTCCGGGTTGGCCATCGGCAGGGTGCTCTTGTTATCAAGCGAAACGCTGGTTTAAGGGTTGAACTTTTCTTTCAGAAAGACGCCAATCTGCTCCACCGAAGCCTGGGCCTCTTCCAGCATGGGCGCGTAGGCGTGCCATACGTGAAACAGGTCGGGTTCTTCCACAAACGTCACATCGATGCCCGCGGCTTTGGCCTTGCGCGCGATGGTCAGGCTGTCGTCGTAGAGAATTTCCCGGCCACCCACGTGAATTAGCAGCGGCGGCAAGCCATGCATCTGGGCGAAGACCGGGGAGGCGAGGGGGTTCTTGCCGTCCGTACCGTTGAGATAATAGCCAGCCATTTTCGCTAACCCGGCAGGGGTAACGCAGGGATCGATGGCCGCCCGTTCGGCCACCGACGGCGCGGTGCCGGTGAGATCGGCCCAGGGGGAAATCAAGACGCCCGCCGCGGGCAGGGGCTCGCCCAGATCCCGCAGTTGTAAAAGCGTGGCGAGGGTCAGACCCCCACCGGCGGAATCCCCTGCGATGGCGATATGGGCCGGGGCATAACCCTGTTTCAACAACCAGCGGTAGGCGCTGACGGCGTCGTCCAGCGCCGCGGGAAAGGGGTGCTCGGGGGCACGGCGATAATCTATGCCGAGGGTGCGGGCGCCGGCGGCGCGGGACACATTTTGCATCAGGTAACGATGGCTCTGGATGGAACCGATTACATAACCCCCGCCGTGCAGATATAACACCACCTGCTTGGGATTGGCCCCCGGCGCGGTGATAAATTCCGCCGTAATGCCGTCGGCATCGGTGGGCTCGAGAACAACGTCCTGCGGGGTCGCGAAGCGCGCCCCCCCTTCATCCAGAAAAGCACGCTCCTCTGCAATGCTTTTTTCCCCCAGTTCGGATTGCCGGGCGAAAATTTTCAGTAGTTTATCCAGTTGCTGTTGCGACATGTCGTACCCCTGCTAAAGACACCATTATTAATATTCGTTGCGTGTAAATGGTTAGGCGTACCGCTCAGGCATCGAACGCTTTGCGCAACACCGCGGCCGCCCGCTGCAAAAACGCTTCGCCATCGTCCAGCGCCCCCGCAAGGGAAACAAATCCGTGAATCTGTTCGTCGTAGCACACGTACTCCACGGGTACGCCGGCGGCCCTGAGTTTTTCCGCGTAGGCCGCGCCCTCGTCCCGCAGCGGGTCGAAGCCGGCGGTCATGATAAACGCGGGTGGCAGGTTCTCCAGATTATCGGCAAGCAGCGGGGAGGCCAGGGGGTTGTCCCAATCCGCTTTTGTCGGCAGATAGTGGTTGTAGAACCAGTGCATGGCCCGGGCAGTTAGAAAATACCCCTCGGCAAAATCCTTAAAGGATTGGGTATCCCCGCTCATATGAGTGGCGGGATATACCAGCAGTTGTAAAGCCAGTCCTGGCCCGTTGCGATCCCGGGACATTTGCGCCACCACGGCGCTCAGATTGCCTCCGGCGCTGTCCCCGGCTACGGCGATGCGGGTACTGTCGCCCCCCAGGCTGGCGGCGTTGGCGGCGGCCCATTCCAGTGCGGCGTAGCAGTCCTGCGGCGCGGCGGGAAACTTGTGCTCGGGCCCCATACGGTAGTCCGGCACCAGCACGATGCACTGCGCCGCGTCGGCAAAGTAATGGGTCTCCCCCTTATGAGTTTCCGGGCTACCGATCACCCAGCCGCCCCCGTGAAAATAAATCAGCACGGGTAACGGGGCGTCACCGGTGTGATTGGGGGTAATCACCACCGTGCGTATCGGGCCGTTGGGGCCGGGAATCTGTATTTCCTTCACCTCCTTGACCGGACGGGGTGCAATGCCCAGCATCTGGGTGGTGGTCGCAAAAACCGTGCGGCCCTGTTCCGGGGTGCCGTCGTCCAGTTGTGGCGTGTTGCTTGCCGCTGCCTGTTCCAGCAGTGCTTTGGTTTGTGGGTGCAGTGCCATCGGAATTTCCTTGCAAGGGTTATAGAGTTTGATGGAGACGAGTATAAAGGGAATTTAAGTTATCGCGCTCGTCAAGTCATTAAAAAATGTCCGTGCATAATCGCCACCGGTTTGTCCGGGTCCGCCTGCCAGCAGGTGACCTGCACATTCGCAACCCGGCGTCCCTGTTTGGTCACACGGGCCCGCGCGTGTAAATCCGCAATCTTTCCGGAGCGCAGGTATTCGATGGTGACATTGATTGGCTTGGGGAGATTTTCCGTATCCTGATCGTGTGCCAGCTGGACGATGGCCGCGGTTTCCAGCAAGCCGCCGATGGTGCCACCGTGCAACGCGGGCAACCACGGGTTGCCGGTCAATTTTTTATCAGCGCGCATGGTGGTAGTGATTTGCCCCTGGTCTTCCCAGACATAAATGCCCATGGTATTCATGTAGGGAATCCCGGTGGACAGGATCGAAAAATCGTCTTCCACTTTGGCGCGACGCACCAGGCTGAGCAGGTCCATTACATGTTCCCCTCGGCGTTGCGACGCTCGATTCTGTCCTGCGCGGATACACCCGCCTGATTGGTGACCATAAAGGTGGCGGTGCAATTGGCTATCGGGTCATTGCGATCCTGGTGATAGGCGACGCCGCGCACAAAACACACATTGCGGGTGGTTTTGTAGCAATGGGCCCAGGCAAAAATTGCCTGGGCCGGTGTCGCCGGTTTCAGGTAGTCGATGCGTAAATCCAGGGTTGCAATGGTCATAAATTCTTCGAGAGCCGCAAATACCGCCAGTCCAGAGGCGGAATCCAGCGCGGTGGTCACCAGGCCGCCGTGCAAAATCCCGGTGGCGGCATTGCCCGCCATATCTTTTGAATAGGGTATTTTGATCACCGCCTGTTGCGGTTCGATATCCACGATCTGCAGCCCGAGAAACAGGGCATGGGGCGATTGATTTTCCGGTTCGGAACGAAATTTGACGATACGCTCCATCAAGGTCTGGTCGGTCATAACAGGTACGTACGGGACATAAAAAGAGGATTCCTGGAGTTGGCTGGAGGGGATTGGACTATTATAACCAGATCAGTGTGGTGATTAACGGCTTTCCTGGGTCTGACCTTGCCAGTACTAACGTTACACGAAGATCTGTGCGTCGACGCATGTAGTGGTGGTGGCAAGATAAAGACGGGGGCTATTGCGCACCGGCCCTTGCTTCATTAAACTGGGCATATATACAATTAAGGTATATGTATATTCGTTAAAGTAATATACGGATCCGACCCGGATGATTACCAGCAAGCGTCTTGCGGTCCAGGCCGTTTGGCAGCGGTGGGGTACACTGGTACGAAACGGGCTACAACAGCGGGGATTTGAGTATGGCCTGGTTTGCGAGCAGTAATGAACGCCGTCTGCTGGGACTACTGTCGCAAGAGAGCGAACAATTAGGGACGCTCGAACGCCGTCGTTTTCTGAAAAATGCCTTCACCATGCTCGGCGCCTCCGCCACCATGGCGGCGGTGCCCGGAACCCTCGCCAATTCCAATCTGCCGCCGGCCGTGCCCTCCTGGACACGCAGTCTCGGTCGTGGGGTGGTCAGCGAACCCTACGGTAAGCCATCGGCTTTTGAAAGCGAAGTGGTGCGACGTACGGTTCCCTGGTTGACGGCGGATTCCATATCCGCCATCAGCATGACGCCGTTACAGGATTTGAAAGGAATTATTACCCCTAACGGGCTGGTATTTGAGCGCTACCACGCGGGTGTGCCGGATATCAATCCAGACGAGCATCGACTGATACTGCACGGTCTGGTGGATCGGCCGCTGATTTTTACCATGGACGATCTGCAACGGTTCCCCAGCGTATCGGAGATCAAATTCCTCGAGTGCCCGGCCAATGGCGGCATGGAATGGAAAGGCCCGCAAATGGAAGGATTGCAGTTTACCCACGGCATGATTTCCTGCTGCGAATGGAGCGGCGTGCGCCTGTCGACACTGCTGGCGGAGGCGGGGGTCAAACCAGAGGGTAAATGGATACTGGCAGAGGGCGCCGACGGGGCGGCCATGGCCCGCAGTATTCCCATGGAAAAAGCACTCAATGACGCACTGGTCGTCTATGCGCAAAACGGCGAAGCACTGCGGCCGGAACAGGGTTATCCATTGCGCCTGCTGAATCCGGGATGGGAGGGTAACACCAGTATCAAATGGCTGCGTCGCCTGGAAGTTGGCGATCAGCCCTGGTATATGCGCGAGGAGACATCCAAATATACCGACCTGATGCCGGATGGACGGGCGCGCAAATTCAGCTTTGTACAGGAATGCAACTCGGTGATTACCTCACCCTGTCCGGAAAAACCCCTGAAAATACCCGGTTTCCACGAACTGGAAGGTCTGGCCTGGAGCGGCCACGGGAAAATTACCGGCGTGGATGTTTCTCTCGACGGCGGTGTCAATTGGCAAACTGCTCGACTCAAGGGGCTGGTGTTATCCAAGGCCCTGACCCGCTTCAGTTTACCGTTTAAATGGGAAGGACAACCGATGTTGCTGCAAAGTAGGGCGGTGGACGAAACTGGTTATGTACAACCCACCCTGGGTCAGCTTCGGGAACAGCGCGGCGGCAATTCCATTTATCATAAAAACGCGATTCATACCTGGCGATTAAACAGCGACGGGAGTGTGAATAATGTCCAGGTCACCTGATACCTTGCGGACCCGCGGCGCGATCCTTGCAGTATTGGTGGCGTTGTCGATCCTGAGCGCTTGCAAGGACAGCAAACAGTCCGACGTGGAGGCGGAGCAGATCACAACCGCGACGGAGGATGAGCCTGTCGCGACGTTGCCCGCGGATGCGGCAACCCGCACCGGGGATCGCTATGACATCGGGGCGGTCGTGGATGGCGCAACTATAGCCGGTTGGGATATCGATATCCGGCCCGACGGACTCGGTCTGCCCAGGGGGCAAGGCAGCGTGGAAGATGGCGAGGAAATTTACGATGAAAAATGCGCCAGTTGCCACGGCACTTTTGGGGAAGGGGAAAAGCGCTGGCCAAAACTTGCCGGTGGCATGGACACCCTGACCCAGGAGCGTCCGGATAAAACGGTCGGCAGTTACTGGCCCTATGTGAGTACGCTCTGGGATTATATTCACCGCGCCATGCCGTTTACCGCACCACAATCGTTAACCGTCGACGAAACTTACGCGGTGACAGCCTATGTGCTGAATCTTAACGACCTGGTAGAAGACGATTTCATCCTCGATCAGGACAACCTTGCGGGTATTGAAATGCCCAACAAAGACGGTTTTTATGTGGATGATCGGCCCGATACGCAGAACCGCCGCTGTATGCAAAACTGCACCGACCCGCAGGCAAGAGTGATTGCCGAAGTTATTTCCGGCATTACACCGACCGATCATTTCAAGGAAGATGGTAATCTCGGGTTGGCGTTCGCCGAACCAAGTGCGCCGCAGCCCGGCAGTAGTACCTTGTCGGATACCGCGCAGCGGGGCCAGTCAATTTATGGGGCTGCCTGTCAGCTGTGTCACGATTCCGGCGTGGGCGGCGCGCCACTGCTTGGTGCGGTGGAACAATGGACGCCGCGCATTGCGCAGGGCAGGGAAAAACTCTATCAAAATGCGTTAACTGGTTTTCAGGGCGAGAGCGGATTTATGCCCGCCAAAGGCGGGCGAACCGATTTAAGTGACGCTGACGTGAAGGCGGCGGTGGAATTTATGCTGGAAAGCAGTCAATAAGGATGGAATTATCATGAAATCTTCAATAATAACGGCGCTATTTGCGGTGCTGTGTTTCGCCGGCTCGCCGGTCGCGGCGAACGAGGCACAGTCCGACAGCATAGCCAAGGGCAAGACAGTGGCTTTTGATCGTTCCAAAGGAAACTGTCTGGCCTGCCACGTCATGGACGATGGCGCTTTGGCCGGGACCGTCGGGCCGCCTTTGGTGCAAATGAAGATGCGGTTTCCAGACCGCTCACTCTTGCGGGAGCAAATCTGGGATGCGGGAAAACGCAACCCCACGAGTATGATGCCGCCCTTTGGTCGGCATGAAATTTTAACCGAGGAGGAAATCGACTGGGTGGTGGACTATTTATATAGTCTCTAGGAGACCCTTGCTCGCTTTTCCGACAACACAGTTTTTGCGGAGAATATTCCATGAAGTTAAGTCGTCGTAAATTTTTTCAATATATGGGTGCCGGCGCCGGTGGGTTGGTTGCTATGGCCAGCCTGCCCCGCATGGCGTTTGCGGCCTGGAATCAGACGGCGTTCACCGCCGATGCACTGGCCCAGGCGATAACGGCCGTATATCCCGGGTTGCCTGTTGAAGACAGCAGTGCCGTTAAGCTTAAGGCGCCGGCCATCGCCGAAAATGGTGCGGTGGTGCCGGTATCGGTAAGCAGCACGTTGGCGAATGTCAAAAGCATCAGTCTGTATGTGGAAAAAAACCCGTCGCCGCTGGCCGCCTTATTCGACCTGGGGGAGCGCAACCTGGCGGATATTTCAGTGCGTCTGCGCATGGGTGAAACATCAAATCTGATTGCGCTGGTGGAGGCGGACGGCAAATTATTCCGCGCCCAGCAGGAAGTCAAAGTAACCATTGGCGGTTGTGGCGGCTAAGTCGAATCCGTCAGGGCAAAAAATTATCGGAGCGTGCAGGTATGAAAATTAAAGCGAGTGCGAAAGGCGATGTCACCAAGGTAAAAATGCTGATTGGCCATATTATGGAGACCGGCCGGCGCAAGGACGCCGATGGCAAGTTGATTCCGGGGCATTACATTACCGAAGTGACTGTCATGCACAAAGACACCACTGTATTTCACGCACAATTGGGACCGGCTGTTTCCAAGGACCCTTACCTGGCGTTTGCATTTAAGGGTGGTGCCGCCGGGGAAAAAATCACGGTAACCTGGATTGATAATCAGGGAGCCACGGAAACCAGTGAAAGCGAAATCAGGTAGCCACCGCGTCAAGGGCTAACATCTGAACACCGTGGCTGTCGGGAGCAGTTTGATATGAAAAAAATACTACTATCCGTAATGGCGCTCAGCGCGTTGCTGACCGCTTTGATCAGTTGCGGTGTCGAGGAGGATTTTCGCGAGGCGGTGCAGGCAGATAGCGATACATTTAGGGCGTATTTCGCCAAACGTTTTTCCCAGGTGGCGTTTGCCGACTACAAAAATGGCATTTACGCCATTGATTCGGATTCCCGAGATCAGTGGCTGGAAATTGAGGAATTCCCCCCTTATGAACTGAACATCGATAATGGCAAGGCGCTGTTCGAAACGCCTTTTAGCAATGGCAAAGGCTACCCAGGGTGTTTC
>JBFJMM010000082.1:0-9323 GCA_041633885.1 Porticoccaceae bacterium | reverse complement strand
ATCCGGCGCGATCAAAGGCCGCGGCCATTTCCAGCTGGCCGTTGACGCCCTGCTCACGGAGGATGGCCATGCGCGGCCGTACGCCGCGGGCAATAAATGGCGCGGCAATGTCGTCGTCGATGGGATAAGTGAGCGCCGCGCTCAAACCGGGATCCGGCGCGGCGATACCTTCATATTCCTGCCGGGCACAGGCGGGGTTATCGCGCAGGGATTGCAGTCGAAAACTGGTTTGCGCCCACAACTGCTGTAATTCAATCCGGGGGGCGCTGAACAGCTCTGCCCCGCCCTGCCTGAAGCTAACGGTGTCAGTGGTATTGAATCTGCCGACCGGCTGAACCGCGGCCCCCAGGCCCGCCTGCCGAAAGCGCTCGAGCAGCGGCTCGATCTGCGCATCCGCCACCTGCACCACGGCCCCCAGTTCCTCGCTAAACAGGAAGGTTAACGGATCGACTGCGGGTGGCAACTCAATGGTGATGCCGGTGTGTCCGGCGAAACTCATCTCCACCAGTGTAGCCAACAGTCCGCCGTCGGATCGATCGTGGTAGGCAAGGATTTGCTCTGCCTCCAGACTCGCCTGCACCACCTCGAAGAAAGCGCGCAACTGGTGTGGATGATCGAAATTCGGCGCCCTGTCGCCCAGTTGACTCCAGGTCTGCGCCAGAATAGACCCGCCCATGCGATACTGCCCGCCACCCAGATCGATATACAGAAGCCGGGTATCGCCCCGGTCGGTGCGCAATTGGGGCGTTACGGTTTTGCGCACATCCAGCGCCGGCGCGAACGCGGACACGATTAACGACAGGGGCGCTGTCACGGCCTTTTCCACTTCGCCGTTTTCATCCTCCGCGCGCCACACCGTGCGCATGGACATGGAGTCCTTGCCCACCGGAATGGCGATGCCCAGTTGGGGGCACAGTTCCATGCCCACCGCCTGCACCGCCCGATACAGCTTTTCGTCCTCGCCGACATGGCCCGCCGCGCACATCCAGTTGGCGGACAGTTTGATATCCCCTATCTGCCCGATGCGCGCCGCGACAATATTGGTCAACGCCTCCCCCACTGCCATGCGCGCCGACGCCGGGGCGTCGAGCAACGCCAACGGCGTGCGTTCACCCATGGCCATGGCTTCCCCCGCGTTGCTGTCAAACGACACCGTGGTCACCGCGCAATCCGCGACCGGTACCTGCCAGGGGCCGACCATTTGATCCCGCGCCACCATGCCGGTAATGGAGCGATCGCCGATGGTAATCAAAAAACTTTTACTGGCTACCGTCGGGTGGCTCAGGACCCGTCGCACAGCTTCGTCGAGGGGAATCTCCCGCGTATCGAAAGATTGAGTCGGCGCGTAATGGCGACGCGCTTCGCGATGCATTTTGGGCGGCTTGCCAAACAGCACGGCCATCGGTAAATCCACCGGCTGCGCGTCAAACAGGCGGTCGTTGAGCAGCAGCTTTTTGTCGGCGATAGCATCGCCCACTACCGCCACCGGGCAACGCTCGCGGGCGCACAACGCAATAAATTGTTGCAGATGCTGCGGTGCGACGGCGAGCACGTAGCGCTCCTGGGATTCGTTGCACCAAATCTCCAACGGCGACATACCCGGTTCGTCGCAGGGCACCTCGCGCAATTCGAAACGACCGCCGCAGCCACCATCCTTGACCAGCTCGGGAAACGCGTTGGACAGACCGCCCGCGCCCACATCGTGAATAAAGGCGATGGGGTTGTCCGCCCCCAGCTGCCAGCAGCGATCGATGACCTCCTGACAACGGCGCTGCATCTCTGGATTCTGGCGCTGCACCGACGCGAAATCCAGATCCTCCGCACTGGTGCCAGAGGCCATGGACGACGCGGCGCCACCACCGAGCCCGATCAACATGGCGGGCCCGCCCAGCACCACCAGTTTACAGCCGGGCGCAAAGGGCGGTTTATCCACGTGCTCCGCGCGAATATTGCCATAGCCGCCGGCCACCATTATCGGTTTGTGATAACCCCGCTGTTCGCCGCCGTGGGACATTTCAAAGGTGCGAAAATAACCGCACAGATTGGGGCGCCCAAACTCATTGTTAAAGGCAGCGCCGCCAATCGGCCCCTCCAGCATAATATCCAGGGCCGAGGCAATGCGCCGTGGTTTGCCGTAAGCCTTTTCCCAGGGTTGTTCAAATCCGGGAATCCTCAGGTTCGACACGGAGAAACCCGTCAGGCCGACTTTCGGTTTGGAGCCTCTACCCACCGCCCCTTCGTCGCGAATTTCACCCCCCGACCCGGTACCCGCACCGGGATAGGGCGCAATGGCGGTGGGATGATTGTGGGTTTCCACCTTCATCAACAGATGCACCGGCTCCTGTTGATAGCCGTATATATGGTCAGTCGGGGCTGGATAAAATCGCCCGGCGGTACTGCCTGCCACCACCGCGGCGTTATCGGAATAGGCAGACAGCACATTCGCGCCATTTGCGCGATGGGTGTTTTTAATCATGGCAAACAGCGAGTCGGCCTGTCGCTCCCCATCCAGGGTCCAGGTGGCATTAAAAATTTTATGGCGGCAATGTTCCGAATTGGCCTGCGCGAACATCATCAGTTCGACATCGCTGGGATTGCGTCGCAACTGCTGAAAGCTCTCGGTCAGGTAATCGATTTCGTCGGCCGCCAGCGCCAGCCCCAGCTGCGTGTTGGCCGCGTCGAGCGCCCCGCGACCCTCGCCCATCACATCCACCAACGTCAGGGAACGGGGTTGCTCGGTATTGAATAACGCCTGCGCCTGGCACAGCTCGTCGCAGACCGCCTCCACCATGGGATCGTGCAATAACGCCGCCACCCGGTGGCTGGTAGCCGCGTCCGGTTGCTGGGCAAACACCACGTAATAACCGATGCCGCGCTCAACCCGACGTAGTGTCGACAACCCGGCGTTGTGAGCGATATCCGTGGCCTTGCTGGACCAGGGTGAAATCGTGCCCACGCGGGGCACCACCAGAAACAGGGTGCCCGTGGCCGGTTCCGCTGACGCGTGCGGGCCGTAGCGCAGGAGTGTTTCGAGCACGTTGTGCTCGGCGGCGGACCACTCCCCCGCGACCACCGCGAAGTGTACGTACTCCGCGTAGACCGACTGTACGGTTGGGGCGGCATCTACCAGGGTCGCGTGGAGTTTTTGTCTACGGAACAAAGACAGTGCCGGCGCGCCGCGCAGAATCAACATCAATGGGCTCTCAACAGGACGGGAAAGAAGAGCGCGTATTGTACTGAAAATGGTTGCCGTGGGCAGCTTGCAAATGTGCTGAATCGGGATTGGGGCGTGGATCACAACCACAGGGAGCGGCATCAAACAACGGTTGAACCGGGCTACGACTCCCACTACTCTTGCCCCTGTGGCGATCTCGGGGCGACTTATCGAATCATGCGATTAAGATTCTTTCACCTTAAACGTGCAACCCGACGCCTGCTGTTATCACTGGCCGTGTTCCTGGCCTGCGCCGGATTAACCGCGAGCCGCGCGCCCACCACGCTGGAAATCATTCAGTCCAACGGCGTGCTGCGCATGATCACCTTCACCGGCCCGACCACCTACTACACGGATGCCAAAGGAGAGAACGGTTTTGAGTATGTGCTCGCCCGCGCGTTTGCCAACTACCTGGGGGTCAAGCTCGAAGTCTCGGTGATCGATAACCTCAACACGATTTTTATTGCTCTGGGAGGGCCACGGGGCGATTTCGCCGCGGCCGGACTCACCGCGACCGCGGAGCGACAGTCGCGCGCACGCTTTTCCACCTCCTATCAGACCGTCACGCAAAAACTTATTTACCGGCTCCACGCCCGGCGCCCCAACTCTGTGGAAGATTTAATCGGCGGTAGCCTGGTCGCTATCGCCAGTAGTTCTCACACAGAAACCCTGACGCGCCTGAAAATCGAGCACCCGCAACTGGAGTGGCAAGAGTTGCCAAACACCGAAATGCTGGAGTTAATGCAAATGGTGCACGACGGCGATGCCGACTACGCCATCGTCGATTCTTCCGCCTTTGATATCGATCGCAGCCTTTACCCGAAAGCGCGGGCGGCTTTCGATTTAACCGCACCGGAACCCATCGCCTGGGCATTTCCCAACTATGGGGATGACACACTGGTACAGGCGGCCAACGTATTTTTACAGGAGTATCAGGCGAGCGGGCATCTGGCGCGTCTGGAGGAGCGGTTTTTTGATCACACGGATGGATTTAGCATCGGTGGCTCGCAGTTATTTGTGAAAAGGGTGGCCAGCAAACTCCCCGAATTCCAGACTATGTTTGAGGATGTTGCACAGCGTTACGGGCTCGACTGGCATTTGGTCGCCGCTATCGCCTATCAGGAATCCCACTGGAATCCGCGCGCCACATCCCCCACCGGAGTGCGCGGCCTGATGATGTTGACCACAGATACCGCCCGGGAGATGGGGGTTAGCGATCGCCTCGATGCGGAACAGAGTTTACGCGGTGGGGTCGAGTATTTATTGCAAACCAAGGCGCGCATTCCCGCTGCCATTGTCGAGCCGGATCGCACCTGGCTGGCGCTGGCGGCCTACAACATTGGGCTGGGGCATCTGGAGGACGCGCGGGTGCTCACCGAGCGCGCCGGCATGAACCCCAACCGCTGGCGGGATGTGCGTAAACATTTGCCGTTACTGTCCCAACGTAAATATTATTCAAGCGTAAAGCACGGCGTCGCCCGCGGTACTGAACCCGTACACTTCGTGCAAAATATTCGCCACTACCGCACCATCTTGCAGTGGCACGCCCTGGAACAGGCACGCCTCACCGCACAACAAGATGTTCCCTCGTCCAACACGCAAGGTTGGCGTAACGATATTTTAATGCCTCTCTAGGGAACTGGATCTAGGGAACTGGATTTTCGGGACAGTCGGTGAGAACCACGGACACTTATTCGCGCTCGCGGCGGCGCCGAAAAAATTCACTCATCAATTCGCTGCACTGCTCGGCAAGCACACCGCCCGTCCATTGCATACGATGGTTGAACCAGCCGTTATCCAGCAAGGTGGCGCGGCTGGTGACTGCACCGCCTTTGGTTTCGGTGGCACCAAACACCAGACGCTCAACGCGGGCATGGGCCATGGCGCCCACACACATGGCGCAGGGCTCAATGGTCACATACAGAGTCGTGCCCGGCAGGCGATAATTACCGAGCTTGCGACCAGCACTACGCAATGCCTGAATTTCCGCATGGGCACTGGGATCACAGGTGCCAATCGGACTGTTCCAGCCTTCCCCCAGCACCTCGTCACCCGCTATCAACACCGCACCCACCGGCACTTCGCCCGCCGCTTCCGCCTCGCGGGCCAACGCCAACGCCCGCGTCATCCAGTGTTGATCCCGCTCGGTTATCTGCATCGCTGGCATTTCCCTAAGGCCGTTTCATATTGCCAATTAAATCGTCGAGTAGCGCAATGGTTTGCAGTTGCTGCCCCTCGTCAATCCCCTGCAAGCTGGCTTCATAGAAATCTGCGATGGCCGGCTGAATACTTTGCCACACCTCGCCACCGCGAGCCGTAAGGGTGATGTGGCGGGAACGCTGATCCCGGGGATTCACCTGCCGCGCAATATAGCCACCCCGCTCCATACGGCCCAGCACCCCGGTCAGGTTCTGGCGGCTCACCAGCAAATAATCGGACAATTCATTGACCGTCATACCCCCTTCGCAGCCCTCCCGCGACAGCGCCCCCAGCACGGACCATTGCTGCGTACTGATATCGAATTGTTTCAAAGCTTGTGTACCGGTGCGATGAATAATATTCACCGCCTGAAATAGCCTGAAAAATAGTTTATTGCTGGTGTCGTGATGGCTGCTATCTTGATGGCGGGTGCTGGTAGCGGGCATGGGCATCCTTAAAAGGGCGCGTAAATGCGCGGAGTAAGTGCGCGGATACGAAGCGCGACGGGTTCAGCGGGTGCTTACTGGCCATCCACGCTAACAAGTGCAAATCACAGAAATTGATCGCTGTATTGTAATCGCACAAATTAATATGGCAAGGTGTTGACATAAATCGCCCAATTTTCCTATCATGTCGTCTGCCAATTTCCTCGCCAACCAACTAGCCGACTCAATGCGTAGTCGACTCCACGCGGAGCACCCCCATGGACTTCGGCCTCTCGCCATTGCAGCAATCGATTATCGACAGTGCCCGCAAATTTTCCAGTGAGAAAATAGCGCCGCTCTATCAGGCCCGGGAAGGGGATCGCGCCATCGATCGCACACTGATGGCGCAGATGGGGCAGATGGGCTTTATTGCGCCGGAGGTGCCGGAAACCCTGGGGGGTAGCGGACTCGACTTTGTGACGTCCGCGCTGATTACCGAAGCCATTGCCGAGGGCGACCTCAATGTCGCCTACTGCCAGATCATGTCGTCTCTGGTGGCCGACTGCATCGTCCAGTTTGCGCAACCCGAAGCGCAGGAAGAATTTGTCCCCGCCATGTGTGCCGGGCAAATATTGGGCTCTCTGGGCCTGACTGAACCTCGGGGCGGCTCGGATGCGGCCAATCTGATCGTCAAAGCCGTTAAAGAGGGGGATCACTACGTTCTCAATGGGGAAAAAACCTCCATTTCCCTCGCCGACCAGGCGGACTTCAGTTTGTTGTTTGCACGCACTGGCACGGCGGAACAAAAAGCCCACGGGGTCACCGCATTTCTCGTGGACCTGCGCGCCGAAGGTCTGACCCGCACCCGTTTTGAAGATGTTGGCGAAAAGGTGGTCGGCCGCGGCTCGCTGTTTCTGGATAATGTTCGTGTACACGAAAAGTATCGCGTGGGGGATGAAGGCAAGGGCTTTATTCAGGTGATGCACGGTTTTGATTTCAGCCGCGCGTTGATCGGCCTGCAATGCCTGGCACTGGCGCGCAAATGCCTCGACGAAACCTGGATATATGTCACCGAGCGCAAAGCGTTCGGCAAACCCCTGGCCGCCAATCAGGGGGTCACCTTTCCCCTCGCCGCACTGGAAACCTTTTGGGAAGGCGCGCGTCTGGTGTGCCTGAAGGCCATCTGGTTAAAAGCTAACAAGCAACCCCACACCAAAGAAGCGGCCATGGCCAAGTGGTGGGCGCCCAAGCTGGCGTTTGATATCGCCCACCAATGCCTGTTGCTGCACGGTCACGGCGGTTACAGTAACGAACTACCTTTTGAGCAGCGTTTGCGGGATGTACTCGGCCTGCAAATTGGCGATGGCACCGCGCAGATTATGAAGATGATTATCGGCCGCCACTACGTGGGCAAGCTCGACTAACCGGCAGGTGTGAACCATAACAGCGCCGCGCCGACTATCCGCACACAGAACTACTTGCACACCGAACTGCTTGCACACAGGAGCCTGCCGATGAGTGATTCACCCGTACTAATCAGTGTCGAAAATGGCGTGGGCGTGTTTACCATCAATCGCCCCGACAAATTTAACTGCCTGTCCATGGCGGTACACGCCGAGCTGGGAAAAGCCATCGACCGCTTCGAGAGCGATGCGTCCGTGCGCTGTATTCTCATTCGTACGGAAGGCAAAAATTTTTGTACCGGTGCCGATCTGGAAGAAGTTACCGGACTGCGCGACTCCCTGGAAAAACTCCAGGGATTTATCACCATCGGCCACCGCGCCCTGCGCCGCCTGGAAACCAGCCCCTTGCCGGTCGTTGCTGCGGTACAGGGTCTGGCACTGGCGGGCGGCCTGGAATTAATGCTCGCCGCCGATGTGGTATTCGCGGGCGGCACGGCGCGGCTTGGGGATCAGCATTCCCATTTTGGTTTGGTGCCAGGCTGGGGCGGTAGCCAGCGTCTACCCAAATTAATCGGTCGCCGCCAGGCACTCGACCTGATGTTCAGCGCCCGCTGGCTAACCGCCCAGGAAGCCCTGGGCATGGGTCTGGTGAATTACGTGGTGGCCGATGACGAATTACCCACGGCAGCTCGGGATTACTGCGAAAAGCTCGCGAAAAAGAGCCGCTCCGGGCTCGCATTAATGAAAAAATTGACCGATCAGGGTCTCGACATGGCCCTCGATCAGGCGTTGCAACTGGAGATCGACCTCGCCGCCCCCGCCTTGCAGGATGCGGATGTCAGCGAAGGGCTGGACGCGTTTATCAATAAGCGTACGCCCAATTATCGCTAAGCTTTTCGCCAGTTGCGCACTGCTAACAGACAGAGTTAATAGCACCACATTATTTACACCGCGCAACACTGTGTTGCACAATTTTTTTCAACCCCCACGGGAGACATCGATGGACTACCAGGACATTCTCTACGAAGTAAAGGGCACCACTGCCTACATCACCATCAACCGCCCGGAAAAATACAACGCGTTTCGCGGCATCACCTGCGAAGAGCTGATTCACGCGTTTCAAAAAGCCGGGTGGAGTAAAGATATCGCGTGCATCGTTCTGGCGGGCGCAGGCCCCAAAGCGTTCTGCACCGGTGGCGATCAGTCCGCCCACGACGGCCAGTACGATGGTCGCGGCACCATCGGCCTGCCGGTGGAAGAGTTGCACACCATTATTCGCGACGTTCCCAAACCGGTTATCGCCAAGGTCCAGGGTTTTGCCATCGGCGGCGGCAACGTGCTGGCGCTGATCTGCGACCTGACCATCGCCAGTAAAAGTGCCATTTTTGGCCAGGTGGGCCCAAAAATGGGTTCCGTGGACCCCGGATTTGGTACCGCCCTGCTGGCGCAGATTGTCGGCGAAAAGAAAGCGCGAGAAATCTGGTATCTGTGCCAGCGTTACAGCGCCGACGAAGCACTGCAGATGGGCATGATCAACAAAGTCGTCGCCGATGACGAACTCGACAGTGCCGTGGACCACTGGGCCCAGGAAATCGGTGAGCGCAGCCCCACCGCCATTGCCATCGCCAAACGCTCTTTCGTCGCCGCCAACGAGTATATTCGCGGTATTTCCAGTATGGGTCTGCAAGCGCTGAAACTGTACTATGATACGGATGAATCGAAAGAAGGCGTCAACGCGTTGCAGGAAAAACGCAAACCTGATTTTCGTAAATACGCTAAATAAACGCTTTAAAAATTCACCACCCTATGTACCGGAGCAAGTAGCATGGATCTCGATTTAAAAGGCAAATCCGTTATCGTCACCGGCGGCGCATCCAATATTGGACGCGCCATCGTTTTACAGTTTGCGCGGGAAGGCGCCAACATCACCATCGCCGATCTGGACACGGAATCCGGTGAGCGCGTCGCTGCGACCGCCAAAGAACTGGGCGCCAGCGATGCCCAGGTGATAAAAACGGATATTACCGACCTCGCCAGCGTCGAGAATCTGTTCGCCAAAGCGGTTGCGAAATACGGTGGCGT
>JBFJMM010000081.1:0-9336 GCA_041633885.1 Porticoccaceae bacterium | reverse complement strand
CGAGGGTTCTCCCCCGGTGATACGAATTTTGCGGGTGCCGGTGGCGGCAAACGCGGCAACCAGGCGGCGAATTTCCGCAACGGATAAAAAGCCGGGGCCGGGTTTACCCTGGTAGCCGTCGGGCAGGCAGTAATTGCAACGAAAGTTACATACGTCGGTGATGGACAGGCGCAAGTAATGGAATTCGCGCCCGAATTCGTCTCGCAACATACAAACACCTTTCCAAATACGGGAGGACGAGCGGTTTCCCGAACATCCCTTAGAATCCCTCTTAACAGGATTCTCGGCGCCGGGGTCATGGCCATTGAGGGCGTTAGATTCCGGAGCTCGGAGCTTGTCAGTTTAAAAAAGCGTATTTCCGAACAGGGAAATAGCGCGTCCAGTGTAACACCGGCCGGACGATTCGGCGAGGTGCTGTTGCAGGGGTCATGCTGAACCGGTTTGCACCCGGTCGTCGTCAGTTCCTATGGAAAGCGCTCGGCGTATTTTTCGATCCACTCCCGGGCGGCGTCTTCTATGCTCAGCTGTCTGCCCTCCCGGGCCAGAACGTGCTGTTTGTATTCTTCGATCCGGTAAACCTGCTCCACCATGCGCAAGGTAAAAAAATCATCGGGATTAACAAAACGCAGGCCGACATCAAACCCTTGCGCGGCGGCGCGACACCACACCACCCGCGCCGGTGCGTTAAATGGCGGGGTCAGCGCGGTCATAGTCACCTCCGCTAATGTATCTTCCGGCACGGCCTCGGAGATGTTCACCATCAGCCCGCTGGCGCTGATGTTGTGGGTGTGTTCGATTCGCTCTGGACTACTGTTGGCGAGTTTTACCAACACCGGGAATTTTGATGAGTGACGAATATCATTTCTCATTTTCGGCACGCCCGATCCGGTTATGGGGGTATTCAAAAGCGCCTGCCCGGCGGCGTCAACCGTTGCGTGTCAGGCGCGCGGTCAATAATTAATCACCCTGTTCCCGTAGCAGGCTCGCCGTGGGCCGATAAAGTGCCGTCCGACTGCCAATGACGCCGCAGCATACCACCAGCAGGGCCGCGAGCAGGGGCAATAGCTGCCACGTCGACCAGGCGGGCCCGCCAGCAAACAGGCGCTCCGACAACGGGTAGAGAGCCACCTGGACCGCGATTAACGCGCACGCGGCAGAACCGCCGCCCAGGATTAAAAACTCTGTCCAGGTAGTGCGTTGTAGTAACTGCTTCCGTGCGCCGAGGGTGCGTGCCAGTGCGTAGTCGCGGCCGCGGCGATCACGCCCCCCCAGCAGTGCGGTAGTGAGTACCAGCAGCGCGGCAACGATTAACAGCGCCGCCAGAAGAAATACAGCGCGACTGGCCTGGCCGACGATGCCCTGGGCCTTGTCCAGGAGAGCATTGATGTCCAGCAGGGTGATGTGTGGCAATTGGCGCATCAGCTGGGCCAGGCGCGCGCCGTCACCGGGGGGCAGCCAGAAACTGGTCAGCCAGGTGATGTCCTGATCGGCGAGACTTCCCGGGGAAAAAATAAAGTAGAAATTAGGCGCGAAAGTTTCCCAGTCCACTTCGCGCACACTGGTTACCGTGCTGTGGAAGGCACCGCGATTAGAGACAAATTGCAGGTTGTCACCGACCTCGAGTCCAAGTTTTTGCGCCAACTCCTGTTCCACCGACACGCCAGGGGTGAGATGCGAACCAGCCGCCGTGTGCCATTGGCCGCTGTGCACCCGGTTGCCGTTTGGCAAGCGGGCCGCCTGGGTAAGGATCAAATCCCGGTTGAGGGCGCTCGGCTCGTCGCTGCTTTCCTTGGTAATTGCTTCCCTGACCGGCACCCGGTTTATTTCTGTCAGGCGCCCACGCATCACCGGATAGAGTTCCTGGGGCTGCGCGCCGTGCTCGCTCATCCACTGTCGCAAGGTCTCCCGGTCCCGATCAAACAGGTTGAGCACGAAATAGTTGGGCGCTTGCGTCGGCAGTTGGGCGCGCCAGCTTGTCAGTAACTGAGATCCGGTTTGTCCCGCCAGTGCCAGCACCGCCATGGCCAGAGTGAGCGTCGCCATCAGGGGCAACGTCAAGGCCGGGCGACGACTGAGACGGCGCACCGCCAGGCGGGTCGGCAGCGCGAGATGCCGGCTGGCAATGTCCAGACCTTTCAACAGCGGCCACAGCAGCGCGGGCAGCAGGGTGCCGAGCCCCGCGAGCACCAGGAGCAGTTGCCCCAGGTCGGCCAGCGAGCGGGTCAGCAACGCGGCCAGTAGCACTGGTGCGCTCAGTGCACCAAGCAGCGCCACCGTGGCGGCCAATGAGCGCTGGCGAACCCGCTGTTGCAACACCTGCATGGCAGGGATCCGGGCAAGGGCAATGAGCTGGGGAAAGGAGAATGCGAGCCACAGTAATAAGGGGCTAAAAATAACCGCTGTCCAGTCGCCGGTCGTAGCGGCGAGGGTGCGGTTGCCATTCGGGTCGCCTCCGGCGAGGACGGATTGCAGTAGCATGATGGCTCCCACCCCAAGCGCGATACCGATCATCGTTACCGGTAGCAGGGCGACGATATCGGCGCCCAGCAGGTGCGACACAAGCTGCTTGCGCCGGGCCCCGAAAGCGCGCAGTAGCCCCGCAAGCCGGGTCCGGCGGCGCACCCGCTGCACCGTAGCCAGGTAAATGGTGGCGCCACACAGCAGGCTGATCAGGAGCACCCCGAGATTGGCCCACAGGGTCAGCTGGCGCAGAGGTCCCATGCTGCGCACTGCCGCGTCGGCTACCTGTTCAAGCCGCTGATCCGGGCGCAGGGTGGGGGTGAGTCGGGTGTGGATCGCGGCAATCGCGCCACTGGGGGTGCCCACCAACAGGCGGTACAATACCCGCGTGCCCGGCGCGAGAACGCCTGTAGCCGCAAGATTGTCCCGGTGCAGCACAATACGTGGATTCATGCTGTAAAAACCGCCACCCTGATCCGGTAGCTGGCGGATGACGCCGGCCACGGTTAATTCCTCGTTACCCACGGTAAGGCGCGTGCCGAGTGCGATGTCCAATTGATCGAGCACCTGGTCTGCAACCCACAATTCCCCAGGTGCCGGACCTCGCTGGTGGGCGGTGGCGGGAGCAAAGCGACCGTTAGCGACCTGTAGTCGACCATAAAGGGGATAGTCGTTGTCCACCGCCCGGGCGCTTACCAGTAACAGGCGGTCGGCGTGCACCACCACCGTTGAAAAATCCACAACGAGGGTATGCCGCGCGTCGCCAATGGCGTCCAGTTGCCGCATCAGAGGTGGTTGCGAACCGGACAACTGCAGGTCGCCACCCAGAAATTCGGCGGTGCGCACCGCAAAGCGTTCGGCCAGCTCGGCGTTTAGCAGCACCATGGTGGTGAGTGCGAAGGTGGCGATGAACAGCGCGGCTGCCAGCAGGCGAAATGCACTGTCGCGCCAGGCGCGCAGAGTGGCCGCGATCATAATTGCGCACTCTCCAGCGCACTTTCGTAGAGGCGACCCTGTTCCAGACACAAATGTCGCTGACAGCGGGTTGCCAGCTGCGCATCGTGGGTGACCAGTATCAGGGCGGTACCGGCCTCGCGATTCAACTCAAACAGCAATTCGATGATACGGGCGCCATTGCTATGGTCGAGACTGCCGGTGGGTTCGTCGGCAAACAACAATTTCGGTGTCACCGCAAACGCCCGGGCCAACGCGACGCGCTGTTGTTCGCCCCCCGACAAGGTGGCCGGGAAATGTTTCAGGCGATGGCCGAGACCCACCCGTTCCAGCCATTGTCGGGCCCGATTCAGGGGGTCTGGAATGTGGTTTAATTCCAGCGGCAACAACACATTTTCGAGTACATTCAAATCATCCACCAGATGAAAACTCTGAAAAACGAAGCCGCACAGCTCGCCGCGGCGCACCGCCCGGGCGTCTTCCACGAGGGCGCTGAACGGTTCGCCACCGAGCAGCACCTGCCCGGACGTGGGAACATCGAGTCCAGCCAGCAGTCCCAGCAGGGTGGATTTTCCGCTGCCAGAGGGACCGGTAATGGCGACGCTCTCCCGCGGTAACAGGGTAAAATTCACCCCGTCGAGAAGGATCAGGGGTCCGTCGGGCCCGGAGACCTGTTTACCCAGGTCGCGAACGTCAAGCAAAGGGGATTGGTTCATGTGGTTACGGCTCGTGTGGGTGCTGGGTGCGCTGTGTTACAGCCAGGGGGTTAGCGCGGCGACTGTTCTGGTGCTGGGGGATAGTATCAGTGCAGCCTACGGTATTGACAAGGGCGACGGCTGGGTGCAATTACTTGCGACCCGCGTGGCGCGGCACTGTCCGGGGGTCGCGGTGGAGAACGCGTCGGTCAGTGGTGAAACCACCGCCGGGGGCCTATTTCGCCTGCCGCAGCTGCTCGAACGGCACCATCCCGACGTAGTGATCATCGAACTGGGCGGCAACGATGGTTTGCGGGGCCTGTCCCCGGTGCATATGCAGACCAATTTCCAACGCATGGTCGACCTGGTGCGTGAAGCCGGCGGAATACCGGTGTTGCTGGGGATGTTGATGCCGCCAAATTATGGCGCAGCCTATCAACGGGCGTTTGCGCAGGTATTCGAAACTGTTGCCGAGGAGCGCGACGTGGCGTTCGTACAGTTTTTTCTGACGGGTGTTGGCGACCGCCCCGAGTTAATGCAGGCCGACGGCGTTCACCCGGCCGCCGCCGCCCAGGCTAGACTGCTGGACAATGCCTGGCCCGCGCTCGAAGGGCTGCTCGAGGGCCTGTGCGCAACCCGTTCAGCGAGTAATAAATAAACGGCCGATGAACATTGGGTGGCGACCACCTCAGGTGGCGTCGCACGCACTGAAAAAGCGATAGGTATTTTTACCGGCCTGCTTGGCAGCGTACATGGCGTTATCGGCACGTTTGAGCAGCTCGGTTGCGCTATTGCCGTCATCTGGCGCAACGGCAATGCCGATGCTGCAACCAATCCGTACTTCATGGCATTCATTGTCGCTCACCTTAAGGGCAAACGGTTCCGCCAGACTCTCGATAATGCGTTGCACTGGAACACCGGCATCCACTCCACGGCCCAGTCCGGTGAGCAAAATGGTGAATTCATCCCCGCCGAGTCTGGCCACGGTTGACGGATCCATATCGTAGCCCACCACATCCGAGTCCCGCAGTTGCGACACGACACGGTCTCCGAACGCCTTGAGCAGCAGATCGCCGACGTGGTGTCCGAGGCTGTCGTTAACGGCTTTGAAGCCGTCCAGATCCATGTAAACCACCGCCAGTTTGACGTGCAAACGTTCGTGCAACTTGATGGAGCGGGTTAGTTCGTCGCGAAACGAAACCCGATTATGCAAACCGGTAAGGTCGTCGTAAAAGGCCATGCGGCGAATGGTTTCTTCATTACGTCGCTGCGCGGTAATGTCCAGTAAGGTCCCCATGCACCAGGAAGAATCATTGGGGTGGGTGGCCCCGTCCCCGCGAATGGTACGCACGTCGCCCTGTGCCGTGATTACCCGGTACTCCAGCATCCAGTTGTCGCCGTTCAGGATTTTTATTTCGAGTTCCTTGTAAAACCGGTCCATATCCTCCGGGTGCAATATTTTCAGGTAATCCGCGAGATTGGTTAACGCCTCCCTGGGGTGCCCGAGAACCTGGCTGGCGTGTTCCGACATATAGAATATGTCATTGGTCATGTCCCAGTCCCAGTAGCCCAGGTTGGCCACTGTCTCGGCGTTGGCGAGACGTTGTTCGCTGCGCTTCAGGTCGCGAAAAACCTGAGCCGCACGCAGGTTGTAGCGAATCCGTTGTACCAGGTTTTGCCAACGCACCGGGCTGGTTACAAAGTCGGTGGCCTGCAACTCAAAGGCCCGTTGCGCGGCGTCCATGTCGTTTTCTTCGAGAATCATGATGATCGGCGTATAACGGGTTTCCAACAGGCTGCGCAGTTGCCGCAGCACCTCAAAACCATCCAGCCGTGGTAAGTTGGCGGATAAAATGACCAGATCGGGTTGGGCGTGCCTGACCAGCGCCAGAGCCTGTAGTCCGTCTTCAGCCCGGGTTACCTCCAATCCGTTTTTTTCCAGCGTGCGCCGCCCCGCTTGCTGGAGAACAGCATCGCCGCTGGCCAGCAAAACTGCGGGGTTGTCATCACAACTTGTCGCTGACTGATAACTGTGAAAAAGCCCTTTGCTGTCCGTGTGAACGCTATCGGCGGTGGTGGGAAAGGTCGTGGGCAAGTGGGTTGCGATCGGTTTCGAAGTATTCTGTGTGGTCGGTAACCAGCGGCGCAGAACGGTTAACAACGCTTCTCGCCGAACAGGCCTGAGCAGGTAATCGTCCAGCCCGGTGGACAAAAAGTGTTGCGGAAGCTGGGCGAAGTCATTGTTGCTCAGGGCGATAACAGGCGTCCAGTGGCTACTTCCGGTTTCGAGTCGGCGGGTGGTTAATACGGCTGCAATCCGCCCAATGGCAGCTGTGTCGCTGTCAATGATAACCAGATCGTAGTCGTCTGTTTTTAGCAGGTCGCTGGCCAGCTCCGTGGACGGAACGTCGATGATGTCGCAGCCCAGGGGTCGCAGTATTTCCTCGAGCACGGGGTAGTCGGTGGGGCTGTTTTCAACCAGCATGACCCGACATCCGATCCAGATGTCCGGACGTGCGTCGACAGAGTGCGAATCAGAGTGCAAATCAGACTGCAAACACGAACCTCCCTGTCTAGGTATTATGGGGTGAAGGCTGGTATTGCGAGACTTCCAGGTTGAAATAATGAACCAACAAGAGCTACAAGAAAAGGGTTATTCGTCTGGCACATGCCCCGTCCGGTCAGAGCAACAGCGCGGCGACTGACGCCAACAGCGGGGAGCGAGCTCACATAAAGCCGGGTGGATTGAGGCGGGAAAACGACGGCCAATCCGCAAGGTCAGGGGGCGAATGCACCCCCCGACCGGCGGTTCAGATTATTTCCATTCGACGACGGTGGTACCCACGGTGCCGAAATTGCCCATCGCGTCGATAACACCAGGTACATCGTCCACCGGAATCACGCTGGTGACCATTTCCCCGGGACGTAATTTGCCGGACTCCACCATGTTGAGCATGGCGGAATAGCGTCGCGGTTGCATGCCGATGGTGCCGATTATTTGCAGCTCCGTGGCCACGATCAGGTCGACCGGCAACGACACAAAGCCCTGCTCTGCTCTTGTGGTCAGACCGATTTGCAGATGGCGACCGCGCTTGCGCAAGCTCATCACCGAGTTCAGGCAGGTAGCCGCGATACCCAGCGCATCCACGGACACATGGGTGCCGCCGCCGGTCAGCTCCTTGATCGCTTCGGCGGGGTTGCCGTCACTGGCATTAACGGTGTGTACGGCGCCCATCTGGCGGGCGATTTCCAGGGAGCGAGGGTTAATGTCCACCGCGATTACGTTGGCTCCCAGTGCCGTTGCAATTTGCGTCGCAGCCAGACCGATGCCGCCGCAGCCGTGAATGGCGACCCACTCGCCGCCAGCTACCTTGGCCTGATCGACAATGCCGTGAAAGGAGGTCATAAACCGGCAACCCATACTGGCTGCATCGATAAATGAGACGGATTCCGGCAGTTTCACCAGGTTGAGATCCGCCTTGAGAATGTGCGCGTACTCGCCGTATCCGCCCGAGGTGGAAAACCCCGCAAGCATCCCCGTGGCACAGGTGTTTTGATGGCCGCCCTGACAGTATTCACAGCCGCCGCAGCCGAGGTTAAACGGGCACACCACCCGATCGCCCTTTTTAAAGCCGGTGACGTTGGCGCCAACCTCGGCAATCTCTCCCACAAACTCGTGGCCGATAACATGAGGCAGTTCGGGCTGTAATCCCAGCCAGTCCCAGTCGCCAACGCACACGTGCCAGTCGCTGCGGCACACGCCATTTGCGGCTACCTTAATAATGGCGTCGTCGGGGCCACATTTGGGCTCGGGCCAGCTGTTGTGAATTTTCATGGGCGTGTTAAATGCTTCGAGTACCGCAGCTTTCATGTTGATTCTCCACAATTATTGAAAAAAATGCTTTTTCCGAACCGCACACACTAGGCCCGATGTGCGCAGATTGTCAACCGCAAACGGCGTGGGTTGTATCAAAATGACCTGGCGCAATGGCGTGAATTCTGCGGGTGTCGACTGGCGGCAAATCCGCGCGCTGAGGCTGCCCGGTGAGCCGGGGTGGGCATAGTCCGGACAGCCAGAGCGCCGATGGGCTAGTTGACCCCCATGCTCGCCAGCAGTTGTTTTTCCTCAGCGATAATCGGTGTGAACAGGGCGCTGCCCACCAGTCGATCGCTGTAAGCCGCAACCTTGGGCCAACGTTTGGCATCGCACTGGTAGTTGCTGTGGAGCAGCATCACAAACAGGCTGCCGACGGCATAATCCGCGAGCGTTATATCGGCGCCCAACAGATAATTGTGCTGTAGCTGACTTTCGAGGTAGTCGAAAATTTGTGGAATTTCCACATTCAGTGCAGCATCTATGTCCGCCTGAATGGGTGCCCGCTTGAACAGTGGTTGCGCCAACACGACTTCCACAAACAGGTGGCCGCCGATCACCTGGACCATGCGGGAGTCCGCGTATTCTTCAAACCAAAGTGCGCGCGCGGCGGCGATCGGGTCGGCGGGCAACAACGGGGGTTGCGGTACGGCCCGATCCATCCAGGCGCACATGACGGAAGAGTCCGGCAGCCAGTTGTCGCCAACCCGCAACAGGGGGATTTTACCCAGTGGGCTGTTGGCCTTGAATTCCGCTGGCTGCCCCTCGCCGAAGGGGGCAACGGATATATGTTCATAAGCCAGCCCCTTGTGGGCCAGCGCGAGACGCACCTTGCGCACGTAGGGCGAAAATAGAACACCATAAAGTGTAAGCTCATCCATAATTGTCATCTCTGTCTGCGGTGCGACTACTCATCTGTATCGGGAATCGGCTGAATAGTGTCGCGCGGCCGTTAGCGAATTCGAGAACCCCAGGGCATCTCACGGGCTTTCAATAATCTCGTGCGCTTTCAATATAGTTGATCTAGACAAAAACACAACCGCCGCGGTGCGCCCCCGTATTACCCGGCGTGCCGGTGAGGTCATCGTCGCGGTACCTGCGACGTTGAAGGCAGTCGTTGGTTACAGCCGGCGCTAATGCCGTCCGATGTTCCGCCCCTCGGTTACTGCCTGTCTATGCCTCTTCCGAGTGATAACGCGTAGTGGCCTGATTGCCAGGCAGATGAATATGACCGCGACGGCGCAAACGTACCCGCAACAAGGTAGCCACACCATGTTCGACGCCGTCATTGGCAGTGTCTGTTTTGCTGGTCGGTATGGGCTGCGAAATGGCGCGACAGGCTGGGGTTGAGGG
>JBFJMM010000080.1:0-9366 GCA_041633885.1 Porticoccaceae bacterium | reverse complement strand
GGCACCTGGACGTCCCCCGTCAGCCCCCGGTTGGTAGCCACCGCAGCCCCGGCCATGGAACAACCTGCGGTGGACGGGGAAAATCTTTACTGGCTGGAATCTCGACCCTCGGAAAATGGTCGAACGACTATTTTTAAACGGGACAGGCGGGGCGAAATTCGCGATATTCTACCCAGCCCCCTCAGCGCCAACAGTCGTGTGCACGAATATGGCGGCGCCCCCTATTTAGTGGTCGCTGACACCCTGTATTTCGTACTCCAGGACGACCAGCGAATTTATCGCATGGGCGCGCACGACGCCCGGCCGCGGCCGGAACCACTCACCCCCGATAATCAGGGCTATCGATTCGCCGACCTGACACTCGACGCCACCCGCCAGCGTTTATTGTGCGTGGCGGAACAGCACGGTGCCGACACCCCCGAACCGCGCAACTTTATTGCTACGATACCTCTCGACGGTTCTCAACAGGTCAGCGAACTGGTCGCGGGGGCAGATTTTTATGCCTGTCCTCGCCTGAGCCCCGACCAGAGCAGACTGTGCTGGGTGTGCTGGAGCCACCCGCAAATGCCCTGGGACGGCACGGAACTGTGGTGTGCACCATTCGATGACCAGGGCTGCCCCACCGAGCCCCAACGGGTTGCCGGAAACTCCACGGAGAGTATTTGCCAGCCCCAATGGTCACCCGATGGCGAGCTGTTTTTTATATCGGACCGCAGTGACTGGTGGAACCTCTATCGCCACCGCAACAACGGAACCGTAGAAGCGATCTATCCAATGCCCGCGGAGTTTAGCGGGGCCCCGTGGCGCCTCGGCGTTGCCACCTATGGCTTCGCTACCCGGCAACGGGTGGTGGCCGCCTACACACAACATGGCGCGTGGCACCTGGCGACCATCCATTTAGACAGCGTAGCTGGTTCAAACTCCAACGCCTGGCACGATTTGCATCTCCCCTGCTGCAGTATTGGATCCGTCGCCGTCGCCGGCACTCGAGCCTGGGTGATTGGCGCGTACCCCACCTGCGCCAGTGTTCTGGCTTGCGTTGATATCGACGGCGAGAGGGGCCCGGCGCACTCGATTCACCCATCCAGTGCGCCGCCATTACCGGTCGAAGAAATATCCACTGCCCGGGCCATCAGTTTTCCAACCACCCGTAACGGCACTGCCCACGGCTTTTACTACGCCCCGTGTAACCCGCAGTTCTCCGGCCCGGCGGACGCAAGACCGCCGTTGATCGTTATGTGCCACGGCGGTCCAACCGGCTGCACCGACACCGCGCTAAACCTTAAAATTCAGTTCTGGACCAGTCGCGGTTTCGCCGTTGTCGATATCAATTACCGCGGCAGCACCGGTTACGGCCGCAGGTATCGCGATGCGCTGACGGGGTTGTGGGGAATTATCGACGTGGACGACGTGGTCGCCGGGGCGCGCCACCTGATCAATAGCGGTCTGGTCGACCCCAAGCGTATGATTATTCGCGGCAGTAGCGCGGGGGGTTACACAGTTCTTGCCGCACTGACCCGGTACGACGATTTCGGTGCGGGAGCCAGTTACTACGGTATTGGCGATCTGGAAATTCTTGCCCGGGACACTCACAAATTCGAGTCCCGTTATCTCGACAAGCTGATTGGCCCTTATCCCGCAGCGCGGGACAGGTACCGGGCACGCTCGCCGATCCACCACATCGACAAACTGAGCAGTCCGGTTATTTTTTTTCAGGGCCTCGACGATCGTGTCGTGCCGCCCCAACAGGCGCAACTGATGGTAGAGGCCATGCAACGCAGGGGCCTGTCGGTGTCCTATGTCCCTTTCCCTGGCGAAGGCCACGGCTTTCGCCAGGCGGCGAACATAGCCGCGGCGTTACAGGCTGAACTGGAATTTTACCAGCACCTGTTCGCACTGACGCCGGATTCGCAACTGGCGGTGGAGCGCTGACGCCATGGGACGCTACCGCGCGCCAGCCCCAGCCAGCTCACCCTACATTACCCCGGAGGGCGCGGCGGCGTTGCGCGCTGAATTGCGCAAACTGTGGACTACTGAACGCCCGCTGGTGACCGCCGCGGTTCACGAAGCAGCCAAAAATGGCGATCGCTCGGAAAACGGCGATTATATTTATGGCAAGCGACGCCTGCGGGAAATCGACCGGCGAGTGCGCTATCTACACCAGCGGTTGGCGGAACTTAAAATTGTGGATCGTGTACCTGACAACGCCGAAAAAATCTATTTTGGCGCCTGGGTAACCTTGCGCAACGAACGCGACGAATTATTGACTTATCGTCTTGTCGGCGCGGACGAAATCGCTTTCTCTCCCGAGAACATCAGTATTGATGGACCCCTGGCCAGGGCCCTGCTGAGAAAGGTTCCGGGGCAGACAGTGGACGTTCGCGCAGGCGGGGCCAGTCACCGCTATTGGATAGCGGGTTTACGCTATTCGGACTCGAGTAATTCTCCACCCGGCGCGGATTTTACCTCGTAATTTTCCAGATAAATATCGTACTCTCCGTCCGTGAGTACTTTTTTGATCAAATTATCCTTACCCAGCTCGCCGGTGTCGGTGAGGTGCAACTCCAGCGTACGTTCGGCAATGGGTTGTTTGTTTTCGTCCCGTAACACCAGCACGGTGGGCAAATGGCGAAATTTCTGTTTCGCCGAAATAACAATGCCCACCATGCCGTTGCGCAGCTCCACAATGGTGCCGGGCGGATAAGGGCCGATCGCCTTGATAAACTGCAGGGCCAGCTCGTCGTCAAACTGGGCGCCGCGATTTTCGAAAATAATCTTGATCGCTTCCATGGGCGAACGGGCCCTGGCATAACAGCGGTTGCTGGTCATGGCATCGTAGGCATCGACAATTGCGATAACCCGCGCAAACTCGGGAATGTCCTCGGCCGGCAACCCGCGGGGATAACCCTGGCCATCCACCCGCTCGTGGTGATTAAAGGCCGCGTCAATGGCTTTTTGATCAACGCCGCTACTGGCCACCAGCAAATCGCGCCCCTCGATGGTATGGCGCTGAATGGCGCGAAATTCTTCCTCGGTAAGTTTTCCGGGTTTATCCAGCACTTCCAGAGGCACGCGCATTTTCCCCACATCGTGCAACAGGCCACACAAACCCACGGACTCCAGGTCTGTTTCGGAATAATTAAGGTGGCGCCCAAACGCAATGGCCAGTATGCACACATTGAGGCAATGCTCGGCAGTGTACTCATTCTGGTGCTTGATCTTGGTCATCCACATCATGGCGTCGGGGTTGCGCAGAATACTCGACACGCAGGACGTCACGGTACTACGGGCGCTTTCGGTACTGATCATACTACCCATCTGGGCGGCGGATAATAATCCATCGAGACTCTGCCGCGCCTCGCGAAAGGTCTTGCGGGCATACGCGTGCTCCGCCCGCGCCGACACGGAGTTTTTGTACGCTGGCCTGTTGCGTACTACCGGCTTTGGTGCGTGCTTTGGCGCACCGCGCTTGATTTTGGTGTTGACACCCCCGCCGTAGAGCATTTTTCCGATGGTGCGAATTTTGGGTGCGGCCGCGTGGGTGGTTAAAGGGGGGGCACTCGGTTTGACGTCTTTTCTTACTACCCCTGGGCGCAGCACATAGACATGGTAACAGTGCTCCTTGAGACTTCTGATTTGACTGGGGTGGCGAATTTCAAACCCCTGAATAAGAAACGGCGTCTCCAGCCAGGGGCGATCCAGCTCGGCCACAAACATCCCCACCTGTAATTGCCCCACCGGAGTTTTGATCAATTGCTCAGGGGTGTATTTTTTTTCCGTATCGCTAAACTTACCGGCCATTGGTTATCTGACTCCTGCTACCGATCCACCTTCCGCTGGGCTTGCGCCAGGCAACAGCCATTACCCGCCTGGCTGTCTGTTAAATATAGAACCGAACGCAACGAACATCAATGGATAACTGGTTGATTCTACGGGACGAGCTCCTGTCCGCAGGTAACTTTTCTACCTGGCGAGCCCGTTCGTTGCACCACGGGGGCCAATAGGGAGTTAATGCTGAGGTTCAAATTAAGTCTGGAGCCCGAGGCTTCGGGAATTTTAGTCATGTGCAATGACGGCGTCAGCTCACTGCTACTCTCAACGCGCAGATTACGTAAATGTACACCGCACTCGCCGTCCTTTAATACTTTTTTTATCAGAAATTTTTTATCCAGCTCACCCCGGTCAGTCAGGCTCAGGTCGAGGGTGAGGGGTGGAATCCGTGCGCCGTTTTCATCCCGCACCACCACAACGGTGGGCAAATGGCGAAATTTGTGGCGTCCCGCCAGTACCGCGCCCACCATGCCATTACACAACTGCACAAGGGTGCCCGGGGGATAAGGCCCGATGACGCGTATAAACTGCAATGTGATCTCCTCGTCGAATTGCGTGCCCCGGTTGGCGTACAGTATTTTTTGCGCCTCGTAGGGGGTGCGCATGGCGGCGTAGGAACGCCCGGAGATCATCGTATCGTAGGCATCCACCACGGAGATAATACGGGTGAATTCGGCAATCTCGTGGCCCCGCAGCCCGCGCGGATAGCCGGTGCCATCGACCCGCTCGTGATGGTTAAGGGCTACGTCCAACACCAGCTTGTGCAAACCTTTCCGGGCCGCCAGCAATTTGTACCCGGCTGCGGTATGGCGCCGCACATATTCGGCTTCACTCGGGTCAAACGGCGAACTTTTGTACAGTATTTCCGGTTTTATCGCCATCTTGCCCACATCGTGTAGCAAACCGCATAAACCCAGCAGCTGGAGGGTCTCACCGTCGTAGCCCAGATGTTGGCCAAAGGCGATGGACAAAATACATACGTCGAGGGAATGTTCGGCGATATACTCATCCCTGCGCTTGATTTTAGCCATCCACAACAATGCGTTTGGATTGCGCAGAATACTCTCCGCACAGGCCGCCACCACCTGCTGCGCCCGTTCGGTATCGAGCATCTGTTCCACCGACACGGAGCGCAACATTTCTTCAATCTCGATGCGCACCCGCGCATAAACCTCCCGGGCCGCGGCGTGTTCCCGCTCGACCGGCATTACGTTGCCGCCGGCCGGCCGGGAACGCAGCAGCCGCTGGCGAGCAGGTTTACCCCAGCGCCGCACCTGGTACAGGTTCCCGTCCGTTTTGCTATCGTGGATTTGCGCGCGAATACCCGCCGGGGCCAGGGTTTTCTCGCCCCCCACCATGCGCGAGCGCTCCCGGGACACGTAAACGTGGCGGCAGTGGCTCATCAGCGTCTTTATCTGGCTGCGGTGCCGAATCTCAAAACCCTGTATTAAAAACGGCGTTTCCAGCCACGGCCGGTCCAGCTCGGCCACGAACATGCCCACTTCCAGGTCGCCCACCGCAGTTTTCTGGGGGCCTTTAAAATTCTGACCTCCAGGGGCTGCCACTGGGGCCGTCGTCAATTGGGGCTGCATCATGGTGTAACCGCTTCAGGCTGTGTACGGTTATCGACCACTTGTTAAGTTTCCTGAAGTGGTATTTGCGCGGTGCCCCATTCGGGCCATATCCAGATTCCTGGTTCGCTGGCGCCGGCCACTGGCGGTAGTTTTTGAAAAGCTGATTTGCCCGGGAAAGATGCCGGTTGCTATGATGCACGGGCGACGCAACGGATTCCGGCTTACCGGTCACGATCCGTCCGCTAACCTGTCACTCAGGGTGCCCTGCTGTTATGCCCTTTAACTCCAATTTCGACGCCGAGTCCGGACAGGACGACTTTATAAGCCGACATATCGGTCCGCGTCCGGAGGAAATCGAGGCCATGCTGGCAGTGCTTGGCGCGGACGGTCTCGACCAATTTATCGACAGTATCGTGCCCCACAGTATTCGTATGCGCGACCCGCTAAATCTGCCTGGACCGCGCTCCGAACGGGAGGCGCTGCAGGAGTTGGAGCGCATCGCCGGTCGCAATCAGTCATTTACCTCGCTGATCGGTCTCGGTTACCACAACACGATTACTCCCAACGTTATTTTGCGCAATGTGCTTGAAAACCCCGGCTGGTATACCGCCTACACCCCCTACCAGCCGGAAATTTCCCAGGGCCGACTGGAAGCGCTGCTGAATTTTCAGCAGATGATCATCGACCTCACGAGCATGGAAATGGCCAACGCCTCCCTGCTCGACGAGGCAACCGCCGCCGCCGAGGCGATGGCCATGGCCAGGCGTTTACAGCGCCATGGCGACTGTCAGGGATTTTTTATAGCCACTGATTGCCACCCACAAACCAAAGCCGTGGTGCGCACCCGGGCCGAACATTTCGGGTTCGAATTAATCGAAGGCGACCCGGACCGGGACCTGGACAGGCACCAGTACTTTGGCGCGCTACTGCAATACCCGGGTTCCAGCGGGGCGGTACTCGATCTCGAGAGCACCATTGTCCGGATTCACCAGCAGGGTGCCCTCGCCATCGTCGCCGCTGATCTGATGAGCCTGGTGTTGTTGAAATCTCCCGGGCAAATGGGCGCGGATATCGTCGTCGGCAGCGCCCAGCGTTTTGGCCTGCCGCTGGGATTCGGTGGCCCCCACGCGGCATTTATGGGCTTTCGCGAGGACTACAAACGGGCGGCGCCGGGACGCATTATCGGCGTTTCGGTCGACGCCCGCGGCAAGTCGGCCCTGCGTATGGCCATGCAAACCCGAGAGCAACATATTCGCCGCGAAAAGGCCAACTCCAACATCTGTACTTCCCAGGTATTGCTGGCGGTTATCAGCGCATGTTACGCGGTGTACCACGGGCCAGTGGGATTACGGCGTATTGCGCGGCGCATCCATGCGTTGACCAATTTCCTGGCGGGTGGGTTGATAGCACAGGGCTATGCGCTGCGCCACGACACCTGGTTTGACACCGTTACCGTCGAGGTGGGTGCCCGGCGCGACGGGCTCCTCGCCCGCGCCCAGGCAGCCCGGATCAATTTTATGCCGCGGGACGACGCCGCCCTGACCATCTGTCTCGACGAGACCAGCACATCCGCCCTGGTGGAACAGTTGCTCAATCTGTTCTGTCCCGAACAAGGCGATCGCCACAGTCTGGCTGACTGTTCCCCCCGGTCCGGGCTGCCGGAAAATTTATGCCGCACCGACAGAGTCCTCACCCACCCGGTTTTTAACAGCTATCACAGCGAAACGGAAATGCTGCGCTATCTGAAACGCCTGGAAAACAAGGATATTACCCTTACCCATAGTATGATTCCCCTCGGCTCGTGCACCATGAAATTGAATGCCAGCGCCGAGATGCTCCCGGTCACCTGGCAAAAATTTGCCAACGTGCATCCCTTCGCGCCCATGGAGCAGGCGCCGGGCTACCGGCAGTTATTAAGCGAACTCGAAGAAATGCTGGCGGCCTGTACCGGATACAGCGCCGTGTCGCTGCAACCCAATGCGGGGTCCCAGGGCGAGTACGCGGGTCTGATCGCTATCAAGAAATACCATGCCAGTCGCGGACAGGCGCATCGCGATATTTGCCTGATTCCCTCTTCTGCCCACGGCACCAATCCCGCCACCGCCCACATGGTGGGCCTGCGGGTAGTGGTAGTGCGCTGCGACGGCGAGGGCAATATCGATATGGACGATATGCGCGCCAAGGTGGCTGCCCATAGCTCCCATCTCGCGGCGTTGATGGTGACTTACCCCTCGACCCACGGTGTGTTTGAGGAAAACATAAGGGCGCTATGTGATCTGATCCACGAGCACGGTGGCCAGGTATATATCGACGGGGCCAATCTCAATGCCATGGTGGGCATCGCAGAGCCGGGGCGCTTCGGCGGCGATGTCTCGCACCTCAATTTACATAAAACCTTCTGCATTCCCCACGGCGGCGGTGGGCCCGGCATGGGGCCGATTGCCGTGCGCGCCCATCTGGCGCCGTTTTTACCCGCCCATCCCCTGCAGCAGATTCCCGGGACCAGCGGAGATAACGGCACGGTCGCCGCCGCGCCCTGGGGCTCCGCGGGCATTTTGCCCATCCCCTGGATGTACATCACCATGATGGGCGCCGCGGGCCTGAGAAAAGCATCCCAGGTGGCTATTCTCAACGCCAATTACGTCGCCACGAAACTGAGCGAACACTTTCCGGTGCTGTATACCGGGCGCAACGGCCGCGTCGGTCACGAGTGTATTATTGATATCCGCAGTCTCAAGGAAGTCAGCGGCGTCACTGAAGAAGATATCGCCAAGCGTCTGATGGACTACGGTTACCACGCGCCGACCATGTCCTTCCCGGTGCCCGGAACATTGATGATCGAGCCCACCGAAAGCGAATCGCTCCAGGAGCTCGACCGCTTCATCGCTGCCATGATCGGCATTCGACGGGAAATTGAGCAGGTGACCAACGGCACCTGGGATCGTCTTAATAACCCCCTTAAACAGGCTCCCCATACGTTGCATGATCTACTTGCCGAAAATTGGGAACGACCCTACAGCAGGGAAACTGCGGCACGCCCCGCGCCCTGGCTACAGGCTGCGAAAGTGTGGCCGACGGTTAATCGCATCGACAATGTCCACGGCGATCGCCATCTGGTGTGCACCTGCCCGCCGATCAGTGGTTACCTGGACGACAATTGATTTGGGCAAGCACATGCCTGACCCGGCCGGGTTACAGGAGAAAATCACACAACTACAGGGTACTTTACCGGAAGCAGCTAATAGGCTTTAATCGTCTGCCGTATCGATCATCAACCAGGCCAGCCATCTACCCCATCTGCGGCGATAGCGAGGAAACCAGTCATGGCTCAAGCAGCGCAAATCAAAGAGTTTGTAGCACCCCAGAATGACGCACAGCGTATATTTATGCAGCAAAAAGCCGCCTATCGCGCTAATCCTTACCCCAGTTACGGCGAACGGATGGAAAACCTCGCCAAACTGGAGACACTAATTAATAACAATGCAGACGCCATTGCCGCCGCTATCTCCAACGATTTTGGCCACCGCAGCGTTATCGAAACCAAACTGGTAGAGATCTTCAGCAGTCTCTCCGGTATACGGGATGCCCGCAAAAAGCTGAAAAAGTGGATGAAACCCCAGAAGCGCCACGTGTCCATTCTATTTGCAACTGGAAAAAACCGGGTATTGCCACAACCCAAGGGGCTGGTGGGGATTGTCACCCCCTGGAACTATCCGTTGTTTCTGAGCATCGGCCCCGTTGTCAGCGCCCTCGCTGCCGGTAATCGCTGTATGATTAAACTGGCGACCAATTCGGACCATCTGTGTCGCCTCCTGCAAAAGCTTTGCGCGGAGGCCTTTGGCGACGACCTGGTGGCGTTTTTGCCCGGCGTACGGGGTTCCGAGTTTACCTCATTGCCCTTCGACCATATTATTTACACCGGTTCTGCCGAGAGCGGTCGCACCGTGATGAAATCCGCGGC
>JBFJMM010000079.1:0-9531 GCA_041633885.1 Porticoccaceae bacterium | reverse complement strand
CGCCCCGGCCTGCAATGCCAGTACGCACAGGTCGATAGGTTCGTAGGGATTTGGCTCGCCCTTCTTGCTGGCGGAACCCACATCGGCGGTCGCAGAATCCTGGCCCTTGGTGAGACCGTAGCAACCGTTGTTTTCCACCAGATACAGCATATTTAAATTGCGCCGCGCAACGTGGGCAAACTGCCCAAGTCCGATGGACGCGCTGTCGCCATCGCCGGAAACGCCAATATAAATCATATTCCGATTGGCGAGGTTTGCGCCAGTCGCCACGGACGGCATGCGCCCGTGCACCGAATTAAAGCCATGTGAATTGCCCAGAAAATAGGTTGGCGTTTTCGAAGAGCAACCAATGCCGGAAATTTTTGCGATGCGATGCGGTTCTATGGCCATTTCGTAACAGGACTGGATAATCGCGCCACTTACTGAATCGTGGCCACACCCGGCACAAAGCGTCGAAATCGCCCCCTCATAGTGCCTTTTGGTGTAACCTTTTTCGTTAGCTGGCAACTCGGGATGGCGAAAGTTAGGCCGCAAATAACTCATGATTTTTCTCCCGCTTTTTTGCGCCGAATAGGCGTCACGGTTGCCCCGCCGACTGCATTGCGTAAGGCGCTGACAATTTTTCGCGCGGTTATCGGCATACCATCGTAATGGGTTATCGAAACCAGTTTTTTCGGATCCACTTCGCATTCCACAATCAGCAATTTACGCATCTGTCCGTCGCGATTTTGCTCGACAATAAAAATTCGATCGTGGCTGGCAATAAAGTTTTCGACATCCGTGTTAAAGGGAAACGCTCGCAGCCGCATACCGTCACAGTGAATGCCTTCCGCCGCAAGGCCGTCGAGAGCTTCGAGACAACTTTGCGTGCTGGTACCGAAAAAAATCATACCGTCCTTGGCAGGCTGTGCGGCGGTATGCAATTCCGGGGCAGGCACGTAACTCTTTGCCGTTTCGAATTTTTTCAGCAAGCGCTCCATATTGCGCACATAAGCATCGCCGGACTCCGTGTACTGGGCGTATTCGTCGCGCGATGTGCCACGGGTAAAAAACACGCCTTTACTCGGATGGGTGCCCGGCAACGTGCGATAACAGATGCCGTCGCCGTCCACATCCAGGTAGCGCCCGTAACGTTCGGTGAGCTTTTCGAGCTGATTGCCAGCCAGTACTTTACCGCGCTGATAGGTCTTTTTACTGTTCCAGACCAGGGGGTCGGACATGTAATCATTCATGCCCAGATCCAGGTCGGAGAGTACAATAATCGGCGTCTGCAACTGTTCGGCGAGATCAAAGCTGGTGGCGCCCATAGCAAAACATTCCGCTGGATCAGCGGGAAACAGCAGCACGTGTCGAGTATCACCGTGGGAAGCATAGGCCGCGGACAGGATGTCCGATTGTTGCGTGCGCGTCGGCATCCCGGTGGACGGTCCGGCACGCTGAATATCGAACAATACCGCGGGCACTTCCGCGAAATAAGCGAGGCCCAGAAACTCACTCATTAACGACAACCCGGGGCCGGAGGTTGCAGTAAACGCTCTGGCCCCCATCCAGCCCGCCCCGATCACCATACCAATCGCCGCCAGTTCATCTTCGGCCTGGGCAATGGCGAATTTGCGATCGCCGCTGCCCGCGTCGATGCGCAGGCGTTTAGCGTATTTTTCAAAGGCATCGACAACCGATGTGGATGGCGTAATTGGATACCAGGCGACCACCGTCGCCCCCCCGTAAATCGCCCCCAGCGCCAGCGCGTCGTTGCCCTCGATCAATATTTTATCACCCACCAGATCACGTCGTTCAAGGTGAATGTCGAGTGGGCATTTAAATTTTTCGCGGGCGTACTGATAACCCAATTCCAGTGCGTGAATATTTGGAGCGATCAATTTGTCCTTGCCGCGAAACTGATCTCCGACCAGATCTTTCAGCACGCCAAACTCGATATTCAATAATGCAGACAGCGCACCGACATAAATAACATTCTTAAACAACTGCCGTTGACGGGGGTCGCTGTATTCAGTGCGACAAATCTCGGTGAGCGGCAAACCAATGAATGTAATGTCGTCGCGGTGCATCCGCAAATCCATCGGTTTGGAGCTGTCGTAAACCACATACCCGCCCGTTTCAACCTCTCTGATATCCTGCGCCATACTCTGCGGATTCATACACACCGCCATATCCACGCCGCCGCGACTGCCGATGTAACCCTGTTCGCACACCCGCACCTCGTACCAGGTGGGCAGCCCCTGAATATTGGATGGAAAAATATTTTTCGGGCTGACCGGCACACCCATGCGAAATACCGATTTTACGAACATACTGTTTGCGCTGGCCGATCCGGTGCCGTTGACGTTGGCGAAACGAATTACAAAATCATTAACGGATTTGATGGGCTTCATAGGGCGCTGGCCTTACTCACCTGATACAGAAATTTTTGCATATCCCAGGCCGCCGTCGGGCAACGTTCGGCGCACAAACCACAATGCAGGCAAACATTTTCGTCCTTGACCATCACCCGCCGGGTCGGCAGCTGTTCGGAAACATACAGTGGCTGTTGCTGATTACGCGCGGGCACCCGTAGTTGCTCGCGCAGTATCGGTTCCTCTTCATTATCGATAAAATTAATACAATCGGTGGGGCAAATATCCACGCAGGCATCGCACTCGATGCAGCGCACCTCCGAAAATACTGTTTGCACGTCGCAATTCAGGCAACGCTGAGCCTCTTTAAAGGCCGTCGCCACGTCAAACCCCAACTCGACCTCAAGTTTGCGATCGGACAACGACGCGTGTTTTTCCGCGTGGGGCACGCGAAAGCGCGGATCGTCCTCAATCTTGCTGTCGTAACTCCACTCGTGAATACCCATTTTCTGCGTGACCAGACTAACGCCGGGCGCCAGGCGTTGCGTTACATCCTCGCCACGACAGAACAGATCAATGGACACGGCTGCCTGATGGCCATGGGCGACCGCGGTAATAATATTTTCCGGGCCAAACGCCGCATCGCCACCGAAGAACACTTTTGGATTACTCGACTGGAAGGTATCAGCGTCCAGTTGCGGCATACCCCATTTATCAAACACAATGCCGATATCCCGCTCGATCCAGGGGAAGGAGTTTTCCTGACCGATCGCTACCAGCACCGCATCGCAGGGGAAAAACACCGTATCTTCCCCGGTGGGTACCAGGGAGCGTCGGCCATTGGCGTCGTATTCGGCCGTTACTTTTTCGAATTTCATGCCCACCAGCCGCTCATCTTCGACAACAAATTCAACTGGCACGTGGTTGTCGATGATGGGAATATCTTCATTGACGGCATCTTCCTTTTCCCAGGGCGATGCTTTCATATCCGCAAAGGGGCTGCGCACGATCACCTTCACTTCTTCTCCGCCCAGGCGGCGTGCCGTGCGACAACAGTCCATGGCCGTGTTGCCGCCTCCGAGAACAATGACTTTCTTACCAATCTGCGTAACGTGTCCAAACGCGACACTACCGAGCCAGTCAATGCCGATATGAATCGCCGCGCCGCCGGCCTGGCGCCCCGGCAGATTTTTCAGGTCCCGACCCCGGGGCGCCCCGGAGCCGACGAACACCGCATCGTAATTTTTATCGAGCAACTCCTTCAAGCTCTCGACATAGGTATTAAAGTGCGCCGCAACGCCCATGTTGAGGATATATCCAACCTCCTCGTCGAGCACCGATTCCGGCAACCGAAACGCTGGTATCTGACTGCGCATAAATCCGCCGCCAGCTTTTTGTGCATCGAACACATGCAATTCGTAACCGAGCGGAGCGAGGTCGCGAGCCACCGTCAGCGACGCGGGGCCGGCGCCAATCAGCGCGATACGCTTGCCATTTTTTTTGCCGGGCACAGCCGGCAGACGTGATGTGATGTCGTGCTTATTGTCCGCCGCCACTCTTTTCAGGCGGCAAATGGCCACCGGCTCCTGCTCCAGCCGTCCGCGACGGCAGGCCGGTTCACACGGGCGATCGCAGGTGCGGCCCAAAATTCCGGGAAACACATTGGATTCCCAATTCACCATATAGGCATCGGTATAACGCCCCGCGGCGATCAGACGTATATATTCAGGTACGGGCGTATGCGCGGGACAGGCGTACTGACAGTCCACGACCTGATGAAAGTACTCGGGGTCTTTAATATTTGTCGGCTTCAACCTCAAACCTCCGGAGGTCGTCGAGGATTTTTATGGCGCCGACCATAGGCGTTTAACGAGTAGAATGGTCCCTGTATTTATACCGAAACCACCACCCCCTGTAAATAACTAATTACACAATAAATCGCAAAAATGTTTTTTGATACGCGCCACGGTCTTTCATTGCCACGCAATCTCCTTCTCCTCCCCGGCATCGCTCTAGCCGCGCGGGTAGCCCAGATCCGTTAATTTTTTGGTAATTTCGTCCAATATCACCGGGTCGTCGATGGTCGCCGGCATCTTCCAGGGTTCGCCGTCGGCAATGCTGCGCATGGTAGCCCGCAGTATTTTTCCAGACCGGGTTTTCGGCAATCGCTTGACGACAGTACACAATTTAAACGCGGCCACCGGGCCGATTTGCGCCCGCACCCGACTGATAAGTTCAGCGCAAATTTCCCCATCATCGCGGTCAACGCCATCGTTGAGCACGACCATGCCGAGGGGCAACTGGCCTTTCATGTCGTCAGCCACTCCGATGACCGCACATTCGGCCACATCCGGGTGGGACGCCAGAACCTCTTCCATCGCGCCGGTGGATAACCGATGACCCGCCACGTTAATCACATCGTCGGTGCGCGCCATGACAAACACATAGCCATCAGCGTCGATATAACCCGCGTCACCGGTTTCATAATAACCTGGGAAGTTGGCGAAGTAGGATGCCACAAAGCGATCATCGTTCTGCCACAGGGTGGTAAATGTGCCAGGCGGCAACGGCAACTTGATCACCAGCGCGCCAATGGTGCCAGCCGCAACCGGCTGACCCTTTTCATCGAGCACATGCAAATCAAAACCCGGCACTGGTTTGGATGGCGACCCCGCCACCACGGGCAATAACTCGATGCCCCGGCAGTTACTGCAGGCGGGCCAGCCGAGCTCGGTCTGCCACCAGTGATCGATCACGGGCACCCGTAATTTTTCCTGCGCCCAGCTCAGGGTGTCGGGATCGCAGCGTTCGCCCGCCAGGAACAGAGCCTCAAATTTCGACAAATCATACTTGCCAATCTGTTCGCCACGGGGGTCTTCTTTTTTAATGGCGCGAAAGGCAGTCGGCGCCGTAAAAAATGCTTTTACCCCGTACTCTGCAATCACCCGCCAGTAAGCCCCCGGGTCCGGCGTGCCCACCGGTTTGCCCTCGTACAGAATCGACGTGCTGCCGTTAAACAGCGGCCCATACACAATATAAGAATGCCCCACCACCCAACCAACATCGGACGCGGCCCAGAACACGTCGCCAGGCTCGACGCCGTACACCTGCCCCATGCTCCACTGCAGGGACACAATAGTGCCGCCGGTATCGCGCACCACCCCTTTAGGCTGGCCGGTAGTGCCGGAGGTATACAGCACATACAGAGGGTCGGTCGCCGCCACGGGTACACAGGGTGCCGGCTGAGCCGCTTGTTCGACATCCATCCAGTCGTAATCGCGGCCGGCAATCATCTGCGCCGGTTGCTGTTCCCGCTGCAAAATAATACAGGCCCGGGGTTTGTTTTTGGCCAGGTTGATGGCTTCGTCCAGCAGTGGTTTATAAGCGACCAAACGACCCGGCTCAATGACGCAGGAGGCGCTCACCACCAGGCAGGCACCCACATCGTCGATGCGCACCGCCAGCTCGTGGGCCGCGAAACCGCCAAACACCACGGAATGCACCGCGCCGATGCGGGCGCAAGCCAGCATGGCGATAGCGGCCTCGGGTACCATCGGCATATAGATAATAACGCGATCGCCCGGTGCGACGCCCTGTTCCTGCAACGCCCCCGCAAAGCGGGATACCCGCTCGAGGAGTTGACGATAGGTGAACTGCTGCTTGGTGCCGGTCACCGGGCTGTCGTAAATTAAAGCGGTCTGTTCCGCCCGCCCCCGCTCCACATGGCGATCCACGGCGTTGTAGCAGGCGTTGGTCACCCCATCGGCAAACCAGCGCAGAAACGGGGGATTAGTATCGTCGAGTATTTGCTCCGGTTTACGATACCAGTCCACCGCCTCCGCCGCCGCACCCCAGAAAGCAACCGGATTCTTGCGCGATGCCCCATAGACAGCCGCGTAGTTACCGGTGTTGTCATTATTTTTACTCGCCATACCCTTCCTCCCCATCAATTATTGGTTTACCCCTGCCATCGAAACATTAAACACTGCCAACGGCAGCGCTTCAAATTCTGCGACCGCGCGCCGCGCGCCTTCTACACGTCACCGGTACAGATCGACTCCGCAGAACTTGCAATGAATTGCGTCCCCCTCATGCCCCCGCCGACCACAGTTGCGGCAAATTCTATCCTGTTTTTCCCGACCCAACTCTGACGCCAGCTCGGCGGTAATAATCCCCGTGGGAATGGCGATAATGGAGTAACCGGTCAGCATCGCCAGGGTCGACACCAGTTGTCCAAGCACGGTGTGCGGAGCGATGTCCCCGTAGCCGACGGTAGTAATAGTGACGATGGTCCAGTAAATACTTTTCGGAATGCTGGTAAAGCCATTGCCCGGCCCCTCCAGCACGAACATCAAACTACCAAATATGCAACTCAACACGATGACGCCGGAAAAAAACACAAATATCTTGCGCCGCGCCGCGTACAGCGAGCGCATCAGTACGTTGGCCTCCGCGGTGTAGCGTACCAGTTTGAGAATCCGGAAAACCCGTAACACCCGCACCAGCCTGATTATCAGCAAATAGTTTGCGCCCACCACCACCAGCGCCAAGTAGGAGGGAATGACTGATATCAGGTCGACAATACCGAAAAAACTGAAGATGTAGCGCAGCGGACGTTGCGAAATGTAAACACGTAGAAAATACTCTACAGTAAACAGCAGGGTGAAAATCCACTCCGTATAAAAAAATATGGCGCCAAACCGATCGTGCAACACGGCGACGGAATCGAGCATGACTGCCGCGACGCTAATAATGATGGCGTAAATAAGCGCCACGTCGAACGCCCGCCCGGCGGGCGTGTCAGTGCCAAAAATAATCACACTCAATCTGGTGCGCAATGTTTCCCGCTGCGTCGTCATACCGGTGCCACCCTTGCAATTCAGCCTTTGACCCGCGCAGTGTACCGCAGCATGATAGCGGACACCCGCATACCTTAAAACTGGCAGCAGTGATTCACCCATGTCAAATGGTAGTAGTCCTCGCCACAACCCCCTGCGCCGCACCCTGGGTCTTATCCAGATTACCCTGTACGGCGTGGGTACGATTGTCGGCGCGGGCATTTACGTTTTAATTGGTGAAATCGCCGCTGCCAGCGGTCCCTATCTTGCCGTCAGTTTTCTTGTGGCAGTTGTGGTGGCAAGCTTCAGCGCCTATTCCTACAGCCAACTTGCGCAACGCTTCCCAGTCAACGCCGGTGCGGCGATCTACACGCTTGAAGCTTTTCGGTCGCGCTACCTGGCGAGCGCGGTCGGGCTGGCTATTGTGTTGGCCGGCATCGTTACGGCCGCCACCCTCGCGCGCGGCTTTATCGGCTATTTAGGCCTGTTTGTCACCGCGCCCGGAGGGGTGATTATTGCCACCCTGGTGGTTGCCATGACTGCCGTTGCGGCCAGTGGCATCCGCCTGTCGATGTCGATTGCGGTGGCGACCACAGTGTTCGAACTCGTCGGCCTCCTGGTTGTTATTGGCGCGGGTTCAGGCCAGCTCGCACAGCTGCTGTTGCAACCCTCTGCCTATTTGCTGCCTCAGCCAGACGCCTGGCGCGGCATTGGCGCGGGGGCATTCCTGGCGTTCTTTGCCCTGATCGGATTCGAAGACATGGTCAATCTGGCCGAGGAGGTCAAACAACCAGAGAAAAACCTGCCGCGGGGGATTTTTCTGGCTCTGGTCATCACGGGTCTTTTGTATATCCTGGTATCGTTGTCCGCGCTGGCCGCCGTCCCCCTGAGCGACCTGGTCCGTTCCGAAGCGCCGTTGGCGCTGGTTGTGGCGCGCAACACAACGATTCCGGCGTTTGTCATTGCCGGTATTGGCCTGATCGCTATCGTTAATGGGGCGCTTCTGCAAATTATCATGGTGCCGCGCGTACTTTACGGCATGGGCAATCGCGGGTTGGCGCCGCGCTTTTTCGCGCACGTCCACCCCCGTACGCGCACGCCCCTGGTGGCCACCGTTTGTGTGGGTGCGATAGTTCTGGTGCTGGCGCTTGCCCTGCCTCTGGTAACCCTGGCGAAAATAACCAGCGCGGCGATTCTGGTGGTTTTTACGTTGGTTAACCTGGCCCTGGCCCGCATCCTGTGGCAGGACGAACAGCGACGGCCCCTGCCACTACTCGTGGCATCCACGGGTGCAATAATTTGCGTTACTTTTCTGGTCTTAGAGCTTTAGCGTTACAATCTGTATCCTTTGAGGCAACGAACTAACTATGGCACACAATTCCGTGACGTTACCCAGGTCGATGCACTGTATCGAAATTACCGCCCCCGGCGGTCCGGACGTGTTAACCCCTCGACAGCGCCCACTGCCGGTGCCCGCGACCGATCAGGTGCTGATTCACGTCGCCGCGGCAGGCATTAATCGTCCCGACGTGTTTCAGCGTCAGGGAGGCTACCCACCGCCTCCGGGAGCATCGGACCTGCCGGGACTCGAGGTTGCCGGCACGGTCGTCGCGGCGGGCGAGGGTGTCGAGCAATGGCAGATCGGCGACCGGGTGTGCGCTTTACTCGGCGGCGGTGGCTACGCGGAGTACGCCGTCGCGGAGGCCGGCCTGTGTCTGCCGGTGCCGGAGGGTTATAGTGATATTCAGGCAGCGGCGCTGCCGGAAACTTTTTTTACGGTATGGCACAACCTGTTTGAACGGGCGGCGCTGCAGCCGGGCGAAGTGTTGCTGGTGCACGGCGGCGCCAGCGGTATCGGCACCGTGGCCATTCAACTGGGCAACGCGTTTGGGGCAAGAGTTTTCGCCACCGCAGGCAGCGCCGAAAAATGTCGGACCTGTGAACAACTGGGTGCGGAAAAAGCGTTTAACTACCACCACGAAGATTTTGTTGAAGGCATAAAGTCAGCGTGCAAGGGTGCCAACGTGATTCTCGATATGGTGGGCGGCGATTACGTAGCAAAAAATATTCGCGCACTCGCTTTCCAGGGGCGCATGGTGTCCATCGCGTTTTTGCGGGGCTCTAAAGTGGAAGTGGACCTGATGCCGGTGATGCTCAAGCAACTGGTGCTGACCGGCTCTACCCTGCGCAGTCAGCCGATCGCGGATAAGGCCCGCATTGCCGGCGGGCTTTGCGACAGGGTCTGGCCACTGCTGAACAGCGGCGCCGTCAAACCGGTTATTCACAGCACCTTGCCTTTGGAGCAAGCCGCGGCGGGACACCGCCTGATGGAAAGCAAT
>JBFJMM010000078.1:0-9611 GCA_041633885.1 Porticoccaceae bacterium | reverse complement strand
GGCGCTGCGCACCCCCACCGCCCACGCCGAAGAACTGAAAATTAAATATGCCTGTGCCCCCGGTGAGTACGATGCCAGCGGCTATCAGGTCTTCGAAGCCACTACGCCGCAGCTCCGCCTGAACCAGGGTAAATAACTCGTCGTAGCGCGGTTCGACCACTTCCGCCAGCGCCTGGCGAGACAGGTCCCGGGGCGCCCGGTCGCCGACACTGGGAACCTTGATGGTTTCGTCCGGCCCGGTGAGCTTGGCGAGGGCACAGGCATATTTAATTTTCAGTTCTTCGGCGTGGGCGGTGGGGGTGCGCAGCGCCATCGCGATATCATTGGTGACCTGATCACCGGCGATGGGAATAACACCGGTATGGCGAATAGCGCCATCGCTGAATATCGCGATATCGGTGGTACCACCACCCAGATCGACGAGACACACACCTAATTGTTTTTCGTCTTCCGTCAACACTGCATAACTGGACGCCAGCTGTTCGAGAATAATCTCCTCCACCTCCAGTCCACAGCGGCGGATACATTTCTTGATATTGAGGGCCGCATTGGCCGCACAGGTGACTAGGTGCACCTTGGCCTCGAGGCGCACCCCGGACATGCCCAGCGGTTCACGCACACCTTCCTGATTGTCGATAATAAATTCCTGAGGCAGCACATGCAGTATTTCCTGATCCGCGGGAATTGCCACCGCGCGCGCCGCGTCAATGACCCGCTCTATATCGAGCTGATGCACCTCGCGATCACGAATGGCCACGATCCCATGGGAGTTGAGGCTGCGAATATGGCTGCCGGCAATACCGGCGTAGACCGAGTGAATATGGCACCCGGCCATCAGCTCCGCCTCTTCTACCGCGCGCTGAATGGCATGCACGGTCGATTCAATGTTAACCACCACACCCTTTTTCATGCCCGAGGAGCGATGGGTGCCCATACCGACAATTTCAAGTTGCCCGTCTCCGCCAGCGATACCAACGATGGCAACCACCTTGGACGTGCCAATATCCAGTCCGACAATCATCTGCTCATCACTGCTGGCCATAACTTACCCTCTTGATTACCCTGCCTCGCGCACTATCAGTTTGTGGATCGCCAATTCGTGTGCTGGCAACATTGACCGACACTTCTGGTTGCGCCTTTACCTGACGTGCCTGCCCTGCGCGATACATAAATTAACCCGCCCCTTCTGTGGTGCGCCATTGCACCGCAACACCGTTGTTGTAACGGGTGTCAACCCGCACCACCTGTTCCGCCTTGGCGCTTAACGCCCGCTCCCAAACCACCACAAAGCGACGAATTTTTTCCAGCAGTTGTCCGCGCCCCATAACCACTTCCGGCCCATCCTGCAAGCGCAGGCGCCAGGCACCGCTGGCATCCCCGCGAAACTCGCTGATTTTTAACCCCACCGGCTGCAACAACTGGCTGATTTCCCGGTATTCCTGCATGACGTTGCGGGCGCTACCCGGTGGACCCTCCAGCAGCGGCAGCCCCTCCAGCCCGTCGACAACACCCACGGTCAGCGCAACACCCCGGTGATTGAGAAATCCCGCGTCGCCCCAGCGGGCGATGGGCGTTTCCTCCACCACACTAATCGCCAGACTACTTGGCCACCGGCGCCGCGCGCTGGCGGATTCAATCCAGGGGTTCTGCTCCAGGTGATCGCGAATTTCGTCGAGACCCAAACTCAAAAAGCCCCCGGCAAGGTGTGGCGCCACCAGCGCCTCTATTTCTTCCCTCGACACTCTTTCAAAAGTGGACTCAACGGCAATGGCGGCCACCGGCACATCCAGTTTGGTGTAAACCCACAGCGCACCGGCAGCCACCGCCACCACCATCGCCGTGCTGACCATGAAGCGGGCAAGATGGCGCACCCTGATCCAGACCGAGGCTCGAGTCCCGTCACGGCTATTGCGGCGGTTGGCGCCGCCCCGTTGCGGTCCGCGCGCCAACCTCATTGCGACACCTCCGCCGGGGTCGACCCGACTCCACCGGTACTGACAGTGCCCTCCTGTAACCGCGCACTGTCCAGTATTTGCACCACCAACTCGTTGAAGGACAACCCCGCCGCCTGCGCGGCCATCGGCACCAGGCTGTGACTGGTCATGCCCGGCACGGTATTCACTTCCAGCAAATACAATGCGCCGTCCCGGTCAGCCATCATGTCCACCCTGCCCCAACCTTCGCCCCCGACGCTGGCAAAGGCATTCAGCGCGAGGGTCTGAATCGCCAGCTCACCTTCCGCATCGAGCCCGCAGGGACACAGGTAGCGGGTATCGCTGGCAATATATTTGGCTTCGTAGTCATAAAACTCCCGGTCGGTTTCCAGCCCTATTACCGGCAGCGCTCTGTCATTGACGATGGCGACCGTGTATTCCGCGCCCTGCAACCAGCGTTCGGCCAGCACACTGTTGTCGAGACGCGCCGCCGTCCGCCACGCATCCTCCAGCTCCCTGGGCGAGGACGCCCGGGCCATACCGATACTGGAGCCCTCGCGGGACGGTTTAACCATGGCGACACCGCCGAGATCCGCGAGCACCTGCTGCCAGTCGCTTTGCGCGTGTAGCAGCGCGAAGGGGGCGGTGGGCAAACCCATACCGGCCCACAGTTGTTTGCAACGCACCTTGTCCATGGCCAGCGCCGACGCCAGCACACCACTGCCGGTGTAGGGCAAGCCCAGCCACTCCAACGCCCCCTGCAGAACCCCGTCCTCGCCACCGGGGCCGTGCAACGCGATAAATACAGAACGCGGTCGCAGCGCCTGCAACCGCTCGATGAGCTGATCCGCAGCATCCAGTCCGACCGCGTCGATACCTGCGTCCCGCAGCCCCTGCAACACCGCGGCGCCGGACAACAGGGAAATTTCGCGCTCGGAGGATCGCCCGCCGTACACCACTGCCACCTGTGCGGACTCGGTTGCCTGCGCTACTGTCAGACCGTCGTTACCAGTCACTGCACGCTCCCCACGCTGTTATTGAAAACGCCGCTCAGCGAGCAGCTTGACCAGGGTGCTGACATTGCCCGCCCCCTGGGTAATTACGATGTCGCCCGGCCGCACGATGTCGCGCACGATATCCGGCACATTTTCGATGGTTTCCGCGAATATCGGATCCACCAGCCCCCGTTGGCGAATACTGCGGCACAGGTGGCGGCTGTCGGCACCGGGAATCTCCTCCTCGCCAGCGGCATACACATCCAGCATTACCAGCACGTCGCAGCCGGACAGCACCTGCACGAAATCTTCGTAGAGATCCCGCGTGCGGGTGTAGCGATGGGGTTGAAACACCAGTACCAGACGGCGCTCCGGCCAGCCGTCACGCACCGCCCTGATGGTGGCGGCGACCTCCCGGGGGTGGTGCCCGTAATCGTCCACCAGCATGGCGGTGCCGGTGCCAACCGGGTATTCCCCGTGGACATCAAAGCGCCTGCCAACACCCTGAAAACCTTCCAGCCCGGCGCGAATGGCCGCGTCGCTGATGCCCTCGTCCGTGGCCACCGCAATGGCTGCGGCGGCATTCAGAATATTGTGCACCCCGGGGATATTCAGGCTAATGTCCAGCGCTGGCCTGCCCTCTGGGCGGTGAATCCGGAATTGCCCGTTACGCTGATGGAGCTGTACCGAGTCGATGCGAAAGTTGGCATCCTCGGCAAAACCGTAGGTCAAAACCGGGCGCGCAATGTCGGGCAAAATATCGCGTACCACCGGATCGTCAACACAAACCACCGCCAGTCCGTAAAAAGGCAGGTTATGTAGAAATTCGATAAATGTGCGCTTCAATCGGGAAAAATCGAACCCGTAGGTTTCCATGTGGTCGGCGTCTATATTGGTGACCACCGCAACCATGGGCTGCAAATGTAAAAATGACGCATCACTCTCATCGGCTTCGGCAACCAGGTAGCGGCTTTCCCCCAACTGGGCATTGGCGCCGGCACTGTTGACCCGCCCACCCACAATAAATGTCGGCGCTTTGCCACCCTCTGCCAGTATGTTGGCCAGCAAGCTGGTGGTCGTGGTTTTGCCGTGGGTCCCGGCAACCGCAATCCCGTGGCGATAGCGCATCAACTCCGCGAGCATTTCGGCGCGCCCGACTATCGGAATCCGCAACTTTCGCGCGGCGACAATTTCCGGGTTTTTATTTCCCACCGCGGACGATCTGACAATCACATTGGCTTGCGTCACATTGTCCTTGTGGTGGCCGATCACGATGTGCGCACCCCGCTCCCGCAACTGTTTAATGCTCGCATTTTCAGCCAGGTCCGAACCGGAAATTTCGTAGCCCTGATTCAGCAACACCTCGGCAATGCCACACATGCCGCTACCGCCGATGCCAATAAAATGAATGCGCCGAATACGTCGCATTTCCGGCACCGCGTACACGCCGCTCATGCCATCACCGCCGTGCACGCCGCGGCCACCCGTTGCGCCGCATCGGGACGCGCCAGTTCCCGGGCACTTTGCGCCATGGCCAGCAGACGCGGACGATCGCACAAGATTTCGCCCAACCAGGTCGCCAGCGTCGGCGCTGAGAGATCGGCTTCCGACACCACGACCGCGCCGTGGTTGGCCGCCAACCAGGCGGCATTGCGAGTCTGGTGATCGTCGATGGCGCTGCCCAGCGGAATGAACAACGCGCCCACACCCGCCGCGGTCAGCTCTGCCACCGTCAACGCACCGGCGCGACATACCACCAGATCCGCCCAGCCATAGGCACTGGCCATATCGTCGATAAAATCCTCTACCTGTGCCGCGACCCCGGCAGCGGCGTAGGCTGCGCGGGTTGCAGCGAGGTGTTGACGGCCACTCTGATGGCGCACAACAGGGCGCGCACCCACGTCCATCAGGGCCAACGCCTCGGGCACACAGCGATTGATGACACTCGCCCCCAGACTGCCGCCCAGCACCAGTAGACGCGGCTGCGGCGGCGCGACTGCCATACGCAGGGTCGGCTCCGGCAGCGCCAGAATTTCACCGCGTACCGGGTTGCCGCAGTATTCACCACGCGGCAACGTCCCCGGAAACCCGGTTAGTACACGGGTAGCGATGCGCGCCAGAATCCGGTTAGTAGTACCCGCCACGGCATTTTGCTCGTGAATCACTAACGGTTTGCCCAACAGGCGTGCCGCCAGGCCACCGGGGCCGGCGGCATAGCCGCCAAAGCCCAACGCCGCATCCACCCGCGCGCTGCGCACGGCACGCAACGCCTGCCACAACGATTTTAGCAATCTGCCCAACCCCCACAGTTGCGCGACCCAACCCTTGCCCCGCATGCCCGTCACGTCGATCAACATAAGCGGCCATCCCGCGGCGGGCACCAGCGTGCTTTCAATACCTTTTTGAGTACCCAGCCAGCACACATCCACACCGCAATCGCGCAGTTGCTGTGCAACCGCCAGCGCCGGGAATACGTGCCCGCCCGTTCCTCCTGCCATGATCATCACCCGCTTAGCCACCGCTTCGCGCCCGTTGCACCCGCTGCACAGGCGTTAGTGGCACGTCGTCTAGTTCCTTGCCTACCCGCAACACCAGCCCCACCATGGCGCTCGACACCAGCAAACTGCTGCCGCCGTAACTGATAAAGGGCAACGTCAGACCCTTGGTCGGCAACAGGCCCGACGTCACGCCGACGTTGATAAACGCCTGTCCCGCAAGCAACGCGGCAATACCGAACAGGACATACACCGCAAACCACTCCTGCCGCAGCACCGCTTTGCGCGCAATCGCCAGTACCCGGGTAACCAGCAGCACAAAAAATCCAAGCACCACCAGAACGCCGAACAATCCGAACTCTTCACCAATGATGGCCAGCACAAAATCGGTATGGGCCTCCGGCAGGTAAAACAGTTTTTGCACGCTATTGCCAAGCCCCACTCCAAACCACTCTCCGCGCCCGAACGCGATTAACGACTGCGTCAATTGGTAGCCGCTGTTGTACTGGTCCGCCCAGGGATCCAGGAAAGTCACCAGACGCTGCATGCGATAGGGCGAACTGATAGCGATCACCACCAGGCCCGCAACGCCAACCAGCAATAGCCCCGCGAACTGCCACAACCTGACACCACCGAGAAACATCATCACCAGCACCGTTGCCGCTATCACCACCGAGGAGCCGAAATCCGGCTCCAGCAATAACAACAAAATCACCAGACCGAGAATTGCCAGGTGTTTGACAAAATTTTGCCACTGCCCCTGCACCTGTTTGCGGCGCAAATGGCTGGCCATAAATACGATCACCGCCAGCTTCGCTATCTCGGAGACCTGCACATTGAAGAAACCTAAATCAAGCCAGCGACGACTACCGTTAACTTCGCGCCCGATGCCGGGGATCAACACCAGTATCAGCAGGGCGATGGCAAGCGCGAGCAACAGCCCTGCGTTTTCCGACCAGAAACGGGAGGGGGTGCGCAGCATCACCAACAGCACCCCGGCCGCCATCAATACATACACCAGATGGCGCTTTAAAAAATACAGGCTGTCGCCATAGGTTACCGCGGCGAAACCCACCGATGCGGACGCCACCATAACGATGCCGATGGAGGCCAGTGCGAGCAGCGCCAGTAACAGGCCGCGATCAACCTCTGCGCAGCCCCTGAACAAGATGGGCGAAAGAATGCTGTGGGACAGATGCGCCGACATATTCCTGGCAACGTCCACGGTACTCACGCTAAAGCCTCCACCGCCGCCGCAAAACGCTGGCCGCGTTCCGCGAAACTGGCGAACATATCCAGGCTCGCGCACGCCGGAGAGAGCAGCACCGCATCGCCGGGCAGCGCCACCCGCGCCGCGGCCTGCACCGCGGCTTCGATGGATGTCGCGAATACGGTGGGCACATCCCCGTGCAACGCGTGCTCAATGCGCGGCGCATCTTCGCCCAGCAAGACCACCTGTCTGACCCGCCCCACCAGGGCGGCACGCAACGGTTCAAAATCCTGCCCCTTACCCTGTCCGCCCACGACCAGGACGAGTCCCTCAAAGGTTTGGGCAAAACCGTTGACCGCCGCAATCGCCGCGCCGACATTGGTGGCCTTGGAATCGTCGATCCAGGTCACACCCGCTTTGGTGGCGATCGTCTGGCAACGGTGCGGGAGCCCCGCAAACGTTTTCAGCGTGGCCAGCATCGCGTCCATCGGCATATCCACGGCGTGGCCCAATGCCAGAGCTGCCAACGCATTGGCGATATTGTGTCGCCCCTTGATACGCACCTCGTCCACCGGTATCAGTGGTTTGAATTCAAAGGCCAACCACGCCTTGCCATCCCGATTAATAATGCCGAATCCGTTGAAATCGGGGACCCCGACACCAAACGTCCAGTACTTGACAGTGGCGGGCACCAGGGGGCGGGACAGGGGGTCATCCCGATTCACCACCACCTGTTGCGCACCGCGAAAGATGCGGTGTTTGGCGGTGTGGTAGTGTGCGAGCGCGGCGTACCGATCCATGTGATCGGCGCTGAGATTGAGCACGGTGGCGACGTGCGCGTTGAGGTCCTGCACCAGTTCCAGTTGAAAGCTGGATAACTCCAGCACGTACAGGTCGCGGTCATCGCCCAGCAGGTCGAGTGCGGGTGTCCCGAGATTGCCGCCGACACCGACATTTTTACCGGCGGCGCGGGCCATTTCACCGACCAGCGTGGTCACCGTACTCTTGCCATTGGAGCCGGTAATTGCCACCACCGGGGCGCGCGCCGCCCTTGCAAACAGCTCGATGTCACCACACAGTGCAACCCCCTGCGCACGGGCGTGCCGCAGCGCCGGATGCTGTGTATCCAGGCCGGGACTAACGACAATACGGTTGGCGCCGAGCAGTGTCGCGGCATTCAATTCTCCAAGTTCAACCGGCACGCCCGGCGCCATGCGCCTGATCTCCGCCAGACCTGGGGGGGCCGCCCGTGTATCGACCACGACAAACCGCTCCCCGCGCCGGGACAGAAAGCGCGCCACCGACAGCCCGGTAGCGCCCAGACCCACGACGACGGTCAGATTGTTACTGGCTATCAGTTGCGACACCCGCTCACCTTTCATTGGCTAATCAATAACCGCCGCTCAACGCAGCTTCAATGTGGCCAGCCCGAACAGCACCAGCACTACCGTAATAATCCAGAACCGCACAATGACGCGCGGCTCCGGCCAACCTTTTAATTCGAAATGATGATGAATCGGCGCCATGCGGAAAATGCGCTTGCCGGTCAATTTGAAGGACGCCACCTGCATAATCACCGACACCGTTTCCAGCACGAAAATTCCGCCCATAATGAACAGTACGATTTCGTGGCGCACAATGACGGCGATCACACCCAGGGCCGCGCCCAGCGCGAGCGCGCCCACGTCCCCCATAAACACCTGCGCCGGGTAGGTGTTGAACCATAAGAAACCGAGGCCCGCACCCATAAGCGCCGCACAGAACACCGCCAGCTCACCGGCGCCGGCGATATAGGGAATGTGCAGGTAGTTTGCAAATTCCGCGTGACCCACCAGATAGGCAAATACCCCGAGGGCGCCGCCCACCAGTACGGTCGGCATGATCGCCAGACCATCGAGGCCATCGGTCAGGTTGACGGCATTGCTGGTGCCGACAATGACGAAGTAGGTCAACGCGATATAAAAAATGCCCATGTTCCAGGCCACACTCTTAAAAAATGGCACAATCAACTGAGTTTCCGCAGGGGCCGTCGCCGTGTAGTACAGAAAAATTGCCGCCACCAGGGCGATGCACGACTGCCACAGATATTTCCAGCGACCGGGCAGGCCACGGGAGTCTTTCTCTACCACCTTGCGGTAATCGTCTACCCATCCCACCACCCCGAATGCCGCGGTAACCAGCAATACCGTCCACACGTAGCGACTGGACAGGTCCGACCACAGCAGCACACTGGTAAAAATCGACAGCAAAATCAGGGCGCCGCCCATGGTCGGGGTGCCGGATTTACTCAGATGAGTCTGCGGCCCGTCGCTGCGGACAGTTTGCCCAATCTGCAAACGGTTTAAGCCCCGGATCACAGCGGGACCCAGCAGCAGTGAGATACCAAGCGCGGTGAGCACCCCCAGAATCGCGCGGAAGGTCAGGTATTGCACGACCCCGAAAGCGCGCCAGTAGTCCGACAGAAAATCCGCCAGCCATAGCAACATTAGTGGTTTTCCTCCGCTGTGATTGCCTGCACAACCTCTTCCATCCCCGCACTACGAGAACCTTTAATCAATACCGTCGCGCCCTCTCCGAGGGCGACTACCAGCGCCTTTATCAGCGCCGCCTTGTCGTTGAAATGGGCGCCGTCCGCGCCGAATCCGGCGACGGTGTGCAGACCCCAGGGACCAACCGCCAGCAACCGGTCGATGCCTTTTTCCCTGGCGTAGGCGCCCACATCGCGGTGCATCTGCGCTGTCTCTGCCCCCAGTTCAGCCATATCACCCAGCACCAGCAGACGCTCGCCCGCGAACCCCGCGAGGGAATCGATCGCGGCGCGTACGGACCCGGGATTGGCGTTGTAGCTGTCGTCGATAATTCGCACACCGTTGCTGCCACGCTTAAATTCCATGCGCCCTTGCACCGGCATGACGTTTGCCAGTCCCGCCGAAATATTCGCCAGGGAGGCGCCCGCCGCCAACGCACAGGCCGATGC
>JBFJMM010000077.1:0-9653 GCA_041633885.1 Porticoccaceae bacterium | reverse complement strand
TGCAGGAGCCCCTGTCCTTTGCCTACGGCGGGGACATCCCCATGGATCTGAGCGATGTGCAGGCGCAGATGGAACAACAGGCCCACAGCCGGCTTGAAGAGTTTTGTCGAGAACTCCATATCGGTAGTGCCGAGCAGCATGTTATCATCGGCCAGCCCGCCCAGGAGATGCATCGCTTTGCGAAGGAAAACAGTGTCGACCTGATTGTGGTGGGAAGTCACGGACGCCACGGACTCGCGCTGATCTTCGGGTCCACTGCCAATGGGGTTCTGCACGGCGCCACCTGCGACGTGCTCGCGGTCCGGATACAGGAACAGTCTTAACAGCCTGCCACCGCCGTATCTCGCGCAGACGCCTGTTCCAGAGGTATGCCGTTAAAAGCAAAAGCTCCAACTGCCGTGGTCAATTCTGTAACCAGCATCTTCGTCGAGGTATGTAGTGGGCGCGGTACCGACAATTAAATTCAACGCACTGCGCAGCACCGTTTTCGCAACTATTTTCGCAGCCTTGTTGGCCACTCTCCAGGCCGCAAATGTGTACGCTGGCGATACCGACATTGAACAGCAACGCAAGCTTTATCAGGAGGCGAGACGACAACTGGCAAAGGGAAACTATAGCCAGTTCAAACAACTCAGCGCACAGCTACACGACTACCCCCTGTACCCCTATCTGGAGTATGCCGAACTCGCCTCTCACGCCACACCCATGCGACAAAAGTCGGTCGTCCGCTTTCTAAAACGCTATGGCGACACGCCAATGGCCGGCAAATTACGTAGTAACTGGCTCAACCAACTGCGTGGGCGTGGCGACTGGAAACGCTACGTGCGCTATTACAGCCCGCAATTAAACTCCGTGGAGCACGCCTGCCATTACCACTACGGCCTGTATCGTCTCGGTCAACACCAGGAGGCTATCGCAGGTGGGCTCCAACTATGGCTGGTGGGAAAATCCCAGCCCAGCGCGTGCGACCCCCTGTTCGAGGTGTTGACGAACACCGGAACCCTTACCCAACAGGTGGTATGGCAACGCTATACCCTGGCAGTACTCAACCACGAATACCGACTGGCCAATCATCTGGCCAACCGCTTTACCACGCCAGAGCTACAACAGCGCGCCCGGGATTACCTGGCGGTCGATCAGCAACCCACCCGTGTCGCCCAATACGACCTGTTTTCAACCTTTCCGCCCGAAGTGGTCACATTGATTGAGCACGGCATTTCTCACCTCGCCCAGAAGGATGCTACGGCCGCCCTTAAACATTGGGCGCGCTACCAGCAGATCGCGCACTTCGATAAGGCCGCCCAGGGGCGCGTATTGACGCAGATTGTGCAGGGTCTGTTTCGTCAGGGCCATCCACAGGCGGCATACGGCTACATGGAAGACCGTCTGGACGTGGCGCAAACTGATTTGCTCGAATGGCGTCTGCGCCTGGATCTTCGGGCGCGAGACTGGCGCGGACTGGCCAACTGGACGGGCAAATTACCTGACGAAATACGCCAGCAGCCCACCTGGAATTACTGGCATCCACGGGCCATGAGTCTGGCCGAAGGCACCACCAGTCAGCACTCAAAGATTCTCTCCGACTATCAAAACCTCACCCAATCCCGCAGCTTTTACGGTTTTCTGGCCTGCGACTGGCTCGGCGTTCCCTACGCCATGCAACATAATCCCGTGACGGTCACCGACATCGAGGTGGACACCCTCGCTAACACAGCTTCCATGCGCCGGGCCCGTGAATTTTTACTACAAAACGAATTACTCGACGCGCGCCGCGAGTGGTATCACGCCGGACAAAATTATAATGCCCACGACTGGCAGGTGGCGGCGCGCCTCGCGCAGCGCTGGCAGTGGCATCAGCAGGCTATCCTTGCCATGACCCGTGCGCCCCACTGGGACGACATAAATATCCGTTTTCCGTTGCCGTTTAGACAGGATTTTGATCGCAATGCAGTTAAACACGGGCTGCCCTTGCAATTACTCCTCGCAGTGTCTCGCCAGGAAAGCGCTTTCGCTCCCGATGTCGTCTCGCCGGCTGGCGCCAGGGGCTTAATGCAGTTAATGCCCGCGACCGCCAAAATGGTGGCGAAACAACATCGGGTAGACTATCGCCAACTGCGCGACCTGGAAAATCCCAGTATTAACGTGCAGCTCGGCAGCCATTATTACAATGACATGATCAAAAAATTCAATGGCAACCGCATTCTTGCCACCGCCGCATATAATGCCGGTCCACACCGCGTCAACCGCTGGCTCAAGGACAGTGGCGGGGTGATGCCTTTTGACGCCTGGATCGAAACCATTCCATTTAAAGAGACCCGTAACTACGTACAAAACGTACTGGCGTTTTCAGCGATTTATAGCCACCACCTCGGCAACCAGGACAAAATTTTAAGTGACCGGGAGAGGGCCGAGTTACTGTGACAGCTGCCCCGCCCGATAACAGCATGCAGTTAATCGATATCGGCGCCAACCTCACGGACAAAAGTTTTAACCAGGATCTGCACGAGGTGCTTGCCCGTGCAGCGACCGCCGGTGTCACCACCTGTATCATTACGGGTACCAACGCACAAAACACCGCGGCGGCAATTGCCCTGTGTCGGCAGGCCGAAACCACCAGCGAGTACGATTTGTACGCAACCGCGGGATTACACCCCCACCACGCCCAGGACTGGACCACGGACAGCGCCGCCGCGCTCACGCGACAGGCCACCGCCACCGAAGTAGTGGCTATTGGCGAAACCGGTCTTGATTTCTATCGGGATTTATCGCCACGCCCGGCCCAGGAGCGCGCTTTTGAGGCACAACTGGAGATCGCCGCAACCCTTGGCTTACCGGTGTTTATGCACGCCAGAGATGCCCACGATCGGCAACTGGCCATTCTGCGCAACTATCGCCATCGGCTAACCGACGGGGTCATCCACTGTTTTACCGGGGATCGCCACAGCCTGTTCAATTATCTCGACCTGGATTTACATATTGGCATTACCGGCTGGATCTGCGACCCGCGCCGCGGCGCCGACCTGCAGCAACTGGTCACTCAGATACCGCTTAATCGATTGATGCTGGAAACTGACGCGCCCTATCTGTTACCGCGCACCCTGCAACCGCTACCAAAAAGTCGCCGCAACGAACCGGCTTATCTGCCCTACGTCTTGCAAAGCGTGGCGGCTTGTCGTCATGAGAATGAAGCACTGATTGCCGCCGCCACTACCGCTACGGCCAGACAATTTTTCAGGCTTGCCGAAAAAATGTAACCATTGCGCCTGTTCAGCCAACGGCTTATCCACTACGCTAACTAACATCGACACCTGATACACATCGCCCACAAATGGCCTGCCGTAAGTTAAGAGGTAAGACCTTATGCGCCAGAATATAGAGTTTAAAGCTAATAACGTGACGCTGCGCGGCTGGTTGTATACGCCGGACAGTGAGGCTGGCCCTTTTGCAACCATCGTTATGGCACACGGTTTCTCCGCAGTGAAGGAAATGTACCTGGACGCTTACGCCGACGTGTTCAGCGCCGCAGGTTTTGCCGTGCTGGTGTACGACAATCGCAATTTGGGTGCCAGCGAGGGGGAGCCCCGGCAGGAGATTGATCCCTGGCAACAGGTACAGGACTATCGGGATGCCATCACTTACGTGAGCAGCCTGCCGCAGGTGGATGAGCGGCGTATCGGCATTTGGGGTTCGAGCTACAGCGGTGCTCACGTGCTGGTGGTCGGCGCCCTCGACCGCCGCGTTCGCTGTGTGGTCTCGCAGGTGCCCCTGATAAGCGGTCTGCGCAATGTGCGGCGCCTGATCCGCGCCGATATGCTAGCTCCCACCCGCGCCCTGTTTGACGAGGATCGTCGCCAACGTTACAGCGGCGGCGCACCGGCCATGATCCCGGTGGTCTGCTCGGACCCCCTGCAACCCTGCGCCCTGCCTACGGCGGACTCCTGGGAATGGATGACCACTACCGGGGCGAGTCGGGCGCCGGCCTGGCGCAACGAAGTGACGTTACGTTCCGTGGAAATGTTCTCCGAATACGAGCCGGGCTCCTATATTTCGGCGATCAGCCCCACCCCGTTACTGATGGTGGTCGCGCGGGACGATCACTTGACCGTCGCCGACGAAGCGCTGGCTGCTTTTAATCAGGCCCTTGAGCCCAAGCAGTTAACCCTGCTGCCGGGCGGACATTTCGATGCCTATGTGGCCGGTTTTGCCCAATCCAGCGGCGCCGCCCGGGACTGGTTTATACAACACCTGTAAGTGCGGGACCCAGGGTAATCGCGCAGCTGGATGAAGTTGCGTATAAGAGCGCGCCTGCACCTAGGGTTCGTCCGGGCTCTCCAACATTAGCCGCCGCACCTGGCCGACGGAAAAGGGCCAACCCTTCTCCCGACCATCCGGGGTGACCACCACCGGAATACGGGTGCCGTAGCGCTGCACAAGGCTATCGTCGCCGTCGATTACGATAATCTGCAAACGCCATCTCTGCTCATCAAGCAAGGGATAGAGAAGCGCTTGCGCCTGTGCGCACAGATGGCAGTCGCTGCCGCTGTATAACGTCAACACGTTATGCGTGGACATCGGATTCAGCGTGGGTGAGTAACCAGCAATTATGAATGCGGGGATTGCGTTCGAAATCCTTATCGATGGTTGCCGTAGTCACGTCCTCAACCTCAAATGTCTCCATAACAATCGGATCCATTTTGAAATGACGGAAATTATTGGAAAACACCAGTATACCGTCGTCGGCAAGCAACCCCATCGCCTGCCCCAGTAATGCGGCGTGATCCTTTTGTATGTCCAGCACACCCGTCATTTTTTTTGAATTGGAAAACGTGGGGGGGTCCAGCAGAATAATATCGTACTCGCCGCTCGCTGCGCCCAGCCACGCGATACAGTCTGCGCGCAGCAGTTGATGGGCCTGAGGATCGAGGTTGTTCAATGCGAAATTGCGTTGCGCCCATTCCAGATAGGCGTTGGACATATCCACACTCAAACTGTGCGCGGCGCCGGCCAGGGCTGCCTGCACGGTCGCAGTCGCCGTATAACAAAACAGATTCAGAAAGCGCACCGATTTTTGTTGGCCGGCACGCAACGCACAGCGCTCGGCAATTAATCGGCGTACCGCGCGATGATCCAGAAACAATCCGGTGTCTATATAGTCACTAAGATTCACTTCCAGCGCAGCATCGCCTTCGGCCACCGCAAACACGCCAGTTCCAGTATTTTGTGCCCGCTGATACTGCTCGTTGTGACGCTGACGCCGACGCTGCTTGTAAAACACCTTCTGCCCCTGGGGAGCGAGCACGTTATTCACAGCGTCGCGCACTTCCCGTAAATGTCGCCGCGCGCTTTCCTCGTCAACGGAGGCGGGCGCCTGATACTCCTGTACGTGAATGTGCTCACCATAGAGATCGATCGCCACCGCGTACTCCGGCAAATCCGCGTCGTACAGGCGATAGCACACTGTTTGCGTGCGCTTTAACCAGGGCGCCAGTTTGCGCTGATTTTTGCGCAGTCGATTGGCCAACATCTGCGCACCGGGGGTTAGCGGCTCGGCCGAAATTGCCCCCCACGCCCCCGGCGCGTGGTTAGCCGCCGTGCCATCGCGAATATCAAATAACGATAATTCACTGGCGACGGTGCCATTAAAAAATTTATAGCGTTTATCTCTGCGCAGTCCCAGTTCAAAACTCAAGGCATTATTCCCGGTAAACACCGCTGCGCGCCAACCGCCAAAACCACCCTTTAACGCCTCCCCCAGCTGTCGATACAGACCCCGCAGCCCCTCTTCCTCCCCGAGGCGCAATCCGTAGGGCGGGTTACTAACCACCAGTCCGGGACCGGCGTCGGGGGCGGGATTACACAGTGCCGAGACGGTCCCGTGGCGCACATGGATAATCTTCTCCAGTCCGGCCCGGGCGATATTCACGGCGCTGGCCTGCACCGCATTACTGTCCCAGTCGATACCCCACATGCGGGTGACCGCCTGCGGCGCCACCCCATCCTGCTGGCGACACAATTTCGCCAATCCCGCACTCTTGCGCGCTTCCGCCTCGGCGAGTAACTCCCGCCAATACGCCGCTTGATGATGCCGCCAGTGCAAAAAGCCGAAGCGCGTGCGCAATAAGCCTGGTGCGATATCTGCAGCCATCAAACCTGCCTCTATCAACAATGTGCCGCTACCGCACATGGGGTCGACCACCGCGCCGCCCTCGGCGGCGATCCCAGGCCAGCCGGCGCGAATCAGTATGGCTGCCGCCAGATTTTCCTTGAGGGGCGCCGCCACGCCCTCTACCCGATAATTACGTCGGTGCAAACTATCACCCGAAAAATCCAGACTCAGGGTAGCCATGCCCCGGGCAAGCCGCACGTTGAGCCGCATATCCGGGGTCTGCTGTTCGATGTTGGGACGTTCCCCGGTGGTGCGGCGAAAGTAATCAATAACCGCATCCTTGACCCGCAACGCCCCGTAGTGGCTGTTGTCGATACCAGAGCCAGTACCAACAAAATCGACCACAAACGACGCCTCCGCGCCGAAGTGTTCACTCCAGTTCACGGCGCAAGCACCCCCGTAAATGTCCTCTGCGCTGGCCACCGAAAACCTGGTCAGGGGCAACAATACCCGGTTCGCCAGACGCGACCATAAGCAGATGCGGTAGGCGTCCTGCACCGTACACCGTAGCGCCACACCCGCCGCTGTTTCCCGTCGACTGTGCAATCCCAGCTGGGCTAATTCGTCCCCCAACAGGCCTTCCAGGCCCTTTGGACAACTGACAAACCATTCATTAAACACGTCTGTGATCACCATTGATTACTGTCGGGCATTAAACAGCTATCCTATAGACAAATAAAATCTTCGACACACCCGTTCCAATTTGTTGAACTGCCAAGAGGGCCCATGCCGGTCCTGCTACAGTGAAATCCTCGATCGGTGGTTCCTGCGCGCCGGGGACCGATGCGGCAATAACAGGAGCTACTCCCTATGAAAAGGCAAAAACGTGACACCACCCACCGCGCCTACATCAAAGGTTATCAGGTCGGCTTCAGTGGGCGGGCGAACGATAATTGCCCCTATTCTGGAGAAAATCCCCTCTGCGCCGAATGGATCAAGGGCTGGCGTGAAGGTCGCGAGGATCACTGGCAAGGTTATAGCGCCTCCACCGGTCAGCAAAAAGTGGTTTCCATGTAACCCATTGACAAGGCCGTCCGTATCCCGAGCTCCAGGGCGCAATTGCCCTGACTGAAGCCTCCAACGAGGCTTAAGAATCGGTAGCTGCCAACGCCGCTACCGATTCTTTTATGAGACCTGGCCCACCATAGATAAACCCGGTGTAGAGTTGTACAAGGCTTGCCCCGGCCCGTACTTTTTCCACCGCGTCTGCACCGCTACAGATACCGCCCACGCCAATAATCGGAATTGCGCCGTCCAGATGCCGGGCGAGGGTCGTCACCACAGAGGTGGCACGCGCCCGCAGGGGCGAGCCGCTTAACCCCCCTGCCTGTTGCGCTACCGGCAGATTCTCTATTCCGTCGCGGGCGATCGTGGTGTTAGTGGCTATTACGCCGTCGATGCGGTTTTTAATCAGCAGCGCAGCGAGGTCGGCGAGTTGATCGGCCTCCATATCCGGCGCGATCTTCACCGCCAGAGGCACGTAGCGCTGGTGCTTATCCGCCAGCCCGCTTTGCACATCCTTCAGTTGCGCCAGCAACCGCTGCAGATTTTGTCCCAGCTGTAAATCCCGCAACCCCGGCGTATTGGGGGACGAAATGTTCACCGTCACATAATCCGCGCAGGGATACACCTTCTGCAGGCAGTGCCGGTAGTCTTCAATCGCGCGCTCCATGGGGGTATCAGCATTTTTGCCGATATTGATGCCCAGCACGCCCCCGTAGCGGCGCTTGGCCACCTGCTTTACCAGGTGATCGACGCCCAGATTATTAAATCCCATGCGATTGATAATGGCCTGGTGCTGTGCCACGCGAAACAGCCGCGGGCGGGGATTGCCCTGCTGGGGGCGCGGCGTCACGGTGCCTATTTCTACAAAGCCGAAACCGAGAGCGCCCAGTGCGTTGAAATAATCGCCATTTTTATCGAGTCCCGCAGCGAGTCCCACCCCGTTTGGAAAACGCAATCCCATCACCTCCAGGGGTTTATGCGCGGATGTTTTCCCGGCAGTTGGTAACAACCCCAGGCGAGCGGCGCCGCTAATCGCCATCAGGGACAGATGATGAGCAGTTTCCGGTGGCAACAAAAATAATGCCTGGCGCGCAAGCTGATACATGGACATCCCGCTATTTGACCGCTGGCAAGAATAAGGCATGGTCCTGTGCAAGTCATCCGTTATCCACTGCCGAGGGTAACAAGCGCGCACGAAATTTGCGTCGCCCTGCATTGTTCAGGAACTTTTATGGCAGCCGGGATTCCTAATCCAGTATTTTTTAACGACGCAACGCTGCCATCGGCCCGTATTTATCCAGCGACGTTGTCAAATGGGCGCCACAGGAATTTGCTGATGTGGTCACCGCTGTGAACGGCAGCGCGGCTTTGAGGCGCGATCGACAAACCGCTACAATTCCACTACCTTGCGCGATCAACCAACGAGCCCTATACATGCAGTGTTATTCTGAAATTCAGTCGTTACTCGCCTTTTTAAATACCCGTATTGTCGGCCAGAGCCATCTCGCTCAGCGCCTGATTATGGCCTTGTTGGCCGATGGTCACCTGCTGGTGGAAGGCGCCCCCGGCCTCGCCAAGACGAAAGCGATCAAAACCCTTGCGGAAGGTATCGATGGCGATTTTCATCGCGTCCAGTTTACGCCGGACTTACTGCCTGCCGATATCACCGGCAGCGATATCTACCGCCCGGAAAGTGGCAACTTCGAGTTTCAGCGCGGGCCTTTATTTCACAACCTGGTACTGGCCGATGAAATTAATCGCGCCCCCGCCAAAGTTCAGTCGGCGTTGCTCGAAGCCATGGCCGAACGCCAGATCAGCGTCGGTCAACAAACCTATGCCCTGCCCGCACTGTTCCTGGTGATGGCCACGCAAAATCCCATTGAGCAGGAAGGCACCTATCCCCTGCCCGAAGCCCAGATGGACCGTTTTCTGATGCACGTACCGGTAGACTATCCACATATCGAAAGCGAGCGTCGCATCTTACAGCTCGCCCGGGACGAAGCAATGGGTAGCGCCTGCAGCGACCCCCCCGGCCTGACCCAGGAAAGTATTTTCGCGGCCCGCACTGCGGCGCTGCAGGTAAAAATGGCGGAAAATGTCGAAGAATATCTGGTGCAACTGGTGCTGGCTACCCGCACACCCGACGCCTACAGCAAACAGATTGCCCAATGGATTGAATACGGCGCCAGCCCGCGGGCAACCATTGCCCTGGATCGCTGCAGCCGCGTCAATGCCTGGCTGGATGGCCGGGAGTTTGTGACGCCGGACGATGTGCGCGCAGTGGCCCACGACGTATTGCGCCATCGCTTGATTCTCAGTTTTACGGCCGAAACCAGTGGTGCGACCGCCGATTCGATCATTACCCAACTTATCGATTGTGTACCCTCCGCCTGATGCTTTACACCGACTCCTCCCATTCAGTTTTTGCCAGCGCGGAAAACCTTGTACAACTGCGTCGCGGTGCCCGCGAACTACGTTTGTT
>JBFJMM010000076.1:0-9697 GCA_041633885.1 Porticoccaceae bacterium | reverse complement strand
TTCGATGCCGGAAATTTAGTGCAGGCGGATCAGTTGCTGCGCGCCGGGCGCGGCCGGGCCGGCGGTGGTCGCAAGGGCATCTATCTATCGGCGGCGCGGGCCTATCTGTTCAATCTGGTCCTCTCGGAGCGCGTCAGACGTGGCTGTTGGCGTGAACCCCTGCCGTGCGAAACGGAACCCTCCGGACCCCTGTGGGGGCGTGGTCGAACATTGGCCGTGGCCGATGTAGCAACCCTCGAGTCGGAAGTGTTGGCACCCTGGCAGCACTGGTGTCACGGTCTGGAGCATGCCGGCCTGCGCCAGGAGCGCCGCCCACTGGTGATCTCCCTTGAAACCATGAAGTGGCACTGGGAGCGGGATAGGTTGACGTTAAACTTTGCCCTGCCGCCCGGGGTATTTGCTACCTCAGTGCTGCGGGAGCTGGCCGACGTCACTGCCTCGACCGGGGCTGCTGTGCTATAGTTTTGCCTGGTTAAAGGGGAGGGGGCGCGGGTGAATTCGATAGATTTTGGCGGGGTCGGTATGACCTCCCAGCGTACCCGCGAGCGCCTGATACAACGCCTCAAAGATCAGGGGATTAAAAACCAGCAGGTGCTTGACGTACTGCGCGTGACCCCGCGCCACTTGTTTCTCGACGAAGCACTCGCCCATCGCGCCTATGAAGATACCGCGCTACCCATCGGCCACGGTCAGACCATTTCACAGCCCTACGTGGTGGCATTGATGACGGAGATGTTGTTGTCCCGCGGGCCACGCAGAAAAGTTCTGGAAATCGGTACCGGGTGCGGGTATCAGGCTGCTGTGCTGGCGCAACTGGTGGACCAGGTTTATTCAGTTGAACGTATCAAACCGCTGCTCGATCGGGCGCGCAGTCTATTGCGCAAGCTCAAGCTGCGCAACATTACGCTGGCCCATTCCGATGGCAGCCTGGGCTGGCCCGAGTACGCGCCCTACGACGGTATCATTGGCACCGCAGCACCCGAGCAGATCCCGCAACAGTTGCTGGCGCAACTCGCCCCGGACGGATTGCTGGTGATTCCGGTGGGGGACGGTGCGGAGCAGGAGTTACGCCTGATTGTGCGCCAGGGAGATTCTGATACCTATGATCACGAGGTGATAGAACGCGTGCGGTTCGTGCCCATGTTGAGCGGTTTGGGACGGTAATCGTCAAAGCGGATAACGACGCATGGGCCATTATGTACTGTTGTATTTCAAGGGCATCGCCATGGGCGCCGCCGACGTGGTGCCCGGTGTTTCGGGGGGAACTATCGCTTTTATCACCGGTATTTACCAGGAGCTTATCGACACCATCCGCGGGCTCAACTTTTCTGCCCTGCGCACCTTGACGCGCGGTGAATTCGCCCAATTCTGGGCGCAGATAAATGGCAGTTTTTTATTGGTCCTTCTTGCGGGTATCCTGTCGAGCATCGCTTCGTTGGCGCAACTTATCGGTTATCTGCTGGCTCAATATCCTCTGTTAGTCTGGTCGTTCTTTTTCGGGTTGATAATCGCCTCGGTAATCTATATTTATCGTGCACAGAAATTCTCAGGCCGGCAGGAATGGTCGGCGCTGGCGGTGGGCATCGGGTGCGCTGTGGCGATCGCCTTTGCGCCAACCTGGCAGCTCGACCCTTCGCTACCGGTCATCTTTGTGGCCGGTGCGGTGGCCATTTGCGCGATGATACTGCCCGGTGTATCAGGCAGTTTTATGCTATTGGTCATGGGGCTGTATCCCACACTTATCGGCGCGGTCGCGGATGCCAACCTGGTGGTACTGGCCACCTTCGCTGCCGGTTGTGGCGTGGGACTGCTGTCGTTTTCGCGATTCCTGTCCTGGTTGCTGCATCGCTACTACGCAACTACCCTCGCGCTGCTAACCGGGTTTTTGGCAGGGTCTCTGGCGGTGGTTTGGCCGTGGAAGCGCGCGCTGACCACGGCCGTCGACGGGCAGGGTGGTGAACTGTTATTGCGCGGTGAGTTGCTGACGCCGTGGGCGTATGGCAATGCTATTGGCGACCCCCACTGGGCGCCGGCGTTGGCTGCGATGGTGGGTGGTTTGGTGCTGGTGTTTGCGCTTGAATATATCGGCGTCAGAAAAGACAAAAATTAGCCGTTGCAGTCAATCTCCCGGCGAGAGTGAGCCGGGTGCTGTGCGCATAAAAGGTGAGCAGTTGTTCTCTAAAAAAATCAACGTAGCGCTGCTACTGACATCGCTGGTTCTGAGTATTTTTCTCGCGGGTTGCGCTACGGCGCCGGCGCCGGTTGCCACCCGCCAGCCGCCACCCAGCGAGAAAATTCAGGAGCATATTGTTTCCAGGGGTGAGACGCTGTTCGCGATCGCGTGGCGTTATGAGATTGAAATGGCCGCTCTGGCGGCGGCTAATGGATTGCGGCCGCCCTACCTTATTTACCCCGGGCAGCGTTTGAATTTGAACACGCCCTCCGTCGCGCCACCCGTGTCATCCGGGCGCGTGGTGGCCACCCCGGTACCGGTAGCACCCACAATTAGCCCGGCCCGGCCCGGCCCGGTCGGGCCCTCCTCGGCTGCTGCGGGGGCGAGTTCGCCGACGGCAGCCAGGCCCTCCGCTGTGCCGTCGCGCCAGCCAGGCGCCCAACCGTTGGCGACGGCGGTGTCGAATACGTTCTCAGCCGCAGTCTGGCGCTGGCCGGCACAGGGGTCGGTGAGTAAATACTATGACAGCAACAAACAGTTCAAAGGAATCAATATTCAAAGCGTCGCTGGACACAGTGTGGTCGCGGCCGCCCCGGGAGCGGTGGTGTATGCGGGCAGCGGATTGCGCGGTTACGGTCAGCTAATTATTATCAAGCACAGTGATAAATACCTGAGTGCCTACGCCCACAATCGCAAAATATTGGTCAGTGAAGGGGAGGCGATAAGCGCGGGCAAAGTTATCGGGGAGGTCGGTGGCGACACAGACAACCCCGGACGCCTCTACTTCGAAATTCGCGAAAATGGCAAACCGGTTGACCCGTTGCGTTTGCTACCCGGGCGCTGACCGTCAGGCTGATAATGAAACAGCCGCTGCGGGTAAGCTGCAATTGCAAACAACCCGGAAACGTGGCAGTGTAGGGCGACACCTGTAAGAAGGCCATGGCAGGCCGTTAAAATTTACAGAGGATACGGATATGGGGCGTCAGGGTTACGACGATCTGCACGGCTGGACAGAACCGCCTCCGGTCGAAACCACCCAGGAGGCTGCTCCGATTCTGGATGCGGCCAGCCTTTATCTGAAGGAAATCGGCTACACGCCTCTGCTTACGGCGGAGGAAGAAGTATTTTTTTCCCGTCGCTCCCGCAAAGGCGAACACGCTGCCCGGCAACGCATGATCGAAAGCAATTTGCGGCTGGTGGTGAAAATCGCCCGCCGCTATGTCAATCGTGGGTTAAGTCTGCTGGATCTGATTGAAGAGGGTAATCTGGGTCTGATTCGGGCGGTGGAAAAATTTGACCCGGAGCGGGGCTTTCGTTTTTCAACCTACGCCACCTGGTGGATTCGCCAGGCGATCGAACGCGCATTAATGAACCAGACCCGGACCATCCGTCTGCCCATTCACGTGGTCAAGGAGCTCAATCAATGCCTGCGCGCATCGCGCCAGCTCGCCCAGCAGCTGGAGCACGATCCGACCGTTAATGAAATCGCCACCCGGCTCGACAAATCCACGCGTACCGTAGATCGAATACTGAGCCTAAACGAGCACACTGGCTCCGTGGATGTAACGATTTCCAGTGACGGCACGGGTCGCAGCCTGGTTGACATGGTGGTGGACACCCATGGCAGTGAACCTGAAAAGCAGGTGGAAGGTGATGATCTGGTGGCCAGGCTTGAAAATTTACTCGCCGAGTTGAGCCCCAAGCAGCAGGATATTATCGCCCGGCGTTTTGGTTTGCGCGGTTACGAAGTGTCGACACTCGAGGAAGTCGGGCGGGAGGTTGGGCTGACGCGAGAACGCGTCAGGCAGATACAAATCGAAGCTCTCGAACGTCTGAAACTGAGTCTGACGCGCCATGGCCTGGATGGACACACCCTGTTCACGGGCTAGCTGGTGTAGGAGTTGGGTCAGGAAGAGGCGGATCAACGCTCCAGCAGTTGTAGTTTGTTGGGCTTGCCGACCCAGTCGTCCGCGTCCGCGGGCGCCGCTTTTTGAATGGTAATGTTGGGCCACTGCTCCGCCAGTTCCGCGTTGAGCTCCAGAAAAATCTGTTGATCCTCCGGCAGTTCATCCTCCGAAAAAATAGCGTCCACCGGACATTCTGGTTCACACAGCGCACAGTCGATGCATTCGTCCGGGTGTATAACCAGGAAATTGGGGCCTTCGTAAAAACAATCCACGGGGCACACCTCGACACAGTCGGTGTATTTACATTTGATACAGTTTTCCCCGACGACAAACGTCATACGGCACCTTTTTTCTGAATGTGTGGCGAGGCCATTCTGGACTGCGCAGCGGGTGTGGAATGGCGGGAAATTATACAGAAAATTCGCGGGCAGGTAAGGCTTTGCTTATGGTGGTTTGTTGTATGGCCCATATTTTTGGGCATGACCCTGGCGTATTTTAAGCGGTGCGGGTGGCGCCATTGCAGTGCTTTCAAACGGCTTGCCACCACTGGGCGCACACCCAACATCAATTGAGCAACGGCTTTACCTGTTGTGCAAACCGGGTCATTTGTTCCCGGCGCTCCTGTGCCGGGCTGACCGGGTCAAGAATAAAATGGCGCACACCCGCCGCCCGGAATTGACTGATTTGCGCGGCGATATCCTCCGCGCGACCCAATGCGCAATATTTTTTCGCCGGGCCGCTAAAGTCGCTGGCGTAACGTTCACTCAACTGGGTGGTTGCGCATTGCCAGGCGGCGTCAAAATCCCGGTCGATGCGAAAAAATAGCATGTGGGCTGTGGCAAAGTTATCCAAAGGGCGTTTTTCCCGTGCCGCGGCCTGGGCAATGGTTTGCAGCGCGCTGCGGTACATATCGGGGGTGACCACGTAGGAAACATAGCCGTCCGCGAGTCGTCCGGCCCGTCGCAGGGCGGCGCTGGAGCGCCCGCCGCACCAGATCGGCGGCCCGCCAGGCTGCAGCGGTTCAGGGAGCATCAGGACGTCGTTAAACGGGTAGTATTTTCCCTGGTGAGACACGCTGTGTCCGCGCCACAGTTTACGCAGCACCTCGATACCCTCGCTGAGCCGTGCGCCACGCTCTTTGATCGGTACGCCACAGGCCGCATATTCGTTGGGAAACTCTCCTCCTATGCCCACTCCAAAAACGACCCGTCCGCCACTGAGTCGATCGAGGCTGGCGACCTGTTTGGCAACGGTGACGGGATGGCGTAGCGGCAGCAGGTAGACCCCGGTGCCGAGCATCAGGCGCTCGCTACAAACCGCCGCCTGGGCGAGTTGCAGCAACGGATCCATCATCGGCAGGGAAAACGCGATATGGTCCCCCACCCACAGGGAGTCGAGACCTAAATTGTCGGCGAGGGCAGTGGTACTACGCACTGCCTCAAGGCTATCCATAAAAGTCGCCCAGCCGAAACGCAGCTCATTGTCCAGGGGTAAATCCATGGGGTATATCCTTCGTTTAAACGGCGGTCAGCGAACACCTGTTCACGCCGCTGCGGAAACCCCCGATGCGCGCCCGTGGCGCAATAGTTTGCCGGGAATCGCGCCGGTGCATTCGCTGTCGATAAACGTCAGCTCGCCATTGACCATGGTGTAGCGGTAACCTGTGGCGCGCTCCACATAACGCCACTCGTTGCCGGGCAGATCGTGGGCAATCTCCGTGGGTAACAGTTCGAGACCCGCATAATCGTAGACCACAATGTCCGCGGCTTTGCCGACTTCCAGCGTGCCCCGATCGCTAAACCCTGCCGCCATGGCGGGCAGTGCTGAAAGGCGGTAGTGGGCTTCCTCCAAGGTGTATTGAGCGCGTTCGCGCACCAGATCCTGGAGCATATTGGTGGGGTAGCGGCCGTAATTGAGAAATTTGGTGTGCGCGCCGCCGTCGGATACCCCGGGCAACGTATACTCGTTGTCGAGAATCTCCTGCAAATACTGCGCGTCGTAATTAAAGGGCACGATATAGAAGACAGTTTTTAAGCCCTCGCTGATGGCCAGATCAAGCATCGCATCGGCGGGGTGGCGCTGCATCGCTACGCCCAGTTCGGCGATGGTCAGGCCCACGTATTTTTGGTTTTCTTCATGAGTCACCGAATCCACCTTGATTTCGGCAATCGGTCCGCTCACAAAGGGGGCGCTGCCACTGTCGTAATCCTTGCGCACCGCGGCGCGCAAAGTGGGATTCTGCATTTTGGCGATACGGGTTTCCACGTCGCCAATGGTCACGTCGCGCCAGGCGCCATTGCCGTCAAACAGGTTGAAGTCATCCAGCATAAAACGCATATCGTTGGGGGTGGTAATGGCCTGCATCCAGATTTTACGGCCAGCTTGTTGCTCCCGGTTAACCCACTCGAGCATGCGGCGGTGCTGGTGTGGGTGGCGTTCATTGACCTGTACCGCATTCCACAGAATTACCGCGTCGGAAGCATCCGCCAGCGCAGAGCCAAATTTAAGGTCGGCGACAAACTCGTTCTTCGCCTGGGTCAGCTGAATAAAACCCTGGCCACGATTTTTCAGGACACTGGCAAAGGCGAGACACAGTTCATCTGACATGGTATCTGTTGGCATGGGGGTGCCATCGTAATCCCTCTGCACCGAGGTAAAGCCGTCCCCCAGGCGCTGCATGGAATACCCGACACCGCCGGCATCCAGGGATTCTTCCATCAAGCGCAACATTTCAGCCAGCTCTGCGGCAGTGGGCTCGCGGGTTTTGGCCGCTTCGATACCCATGACGTACACCATCAGCGGATTGAGGGGAACAAAGCTCATGACGTTGACCCCCTTGGGGCGACGCTCCAGAGAGTCGAGCCATTCGGGAAATGTTTCCCAGTCCCAGTCCATACCCGCCTTCATGGTGGCCAGTGGAATCGCCTCGACCCGCTCCATGGACAACATCAGGCGTTCCCGTTGCTGCGGGTGGGCGGGGGCAAAGCCGAAGCCGCAATTGCCGATCGCGACCGATGTGACGCCGTGCCAACTGGAGCAGCTCAGGTAGGGATCCCACAATAGTTGGCCGTCGTAATGGGTGTGCAGATCAATAAACCCGGGGACCACATGCAAACCGGTCGCATCGATGACTCGCGCGGCGCGGTTGGGGTCGGTCCCGCCACCGGGGAAAATGGCGGCGATCAGCCCGTCCTTTACGGCCACGTCACCGACAAAACGCTTTTTGGTGCGCGATCCGTCGATGATCGTGCCGCCCTGAATCAACGTATCGAATTCAGACATGGGTGCCTCCATCCAGTTGCCACTAAAGTTACCGTACGGTAGGTTTAATGGTAAACCCGTTACAGCCATTTTGGTAGAGTTTTTTCCGGCAAATAATAAGCCCCTGTGGCCCCTGATCGGGACACTGCTGCGAGGGCGGTGGCCTGTGCCGCCAGGCGCCACCGGTCGCAGGCGTGCAGCACAATTAAACGCGGTGCCATGGGCGATGCCCGCCGATCGCCGCCTGATTAATGTGTGGTTATAAAATCAGTTCCCAGTGCTCTATTTCCGGTGCAGCCGCCAGCATTTCCGCCAGGTTGATTCCTAAACGACCAAGGTGGGCGCGGTGCGCCTTGACCGCATCTTCGTCTGTATATTGCTCGTAGAAATAATAGGTATGGGCCGTTGTGGGAGAGCGGTGAAATATATAGGCGTGATTTCCAGGCTCTTCCCGTACCCTCGGAACCACGGTTTTCATGGCGTCTTCAAATGCAGCGGCCTGTTCGGGTTTTACTTTCAGTGTGGCGACGAAACTGATCATCGATGTGTTCCTCTTTTTTGTAGTTTGTGGCCGGAAGCCCGGTTGTTTTTACACAATAACAGCCTAACCATAACCGATTTACACCTGAACGGGCACTGGCAGCGTTTGCTGGTGTGCCGCGTGATGTCGATTTGAATCCACTAACCGTGGCAGAGTTAGCCGGGACGTTAAATGACGCACCGTACAATTTGTGCCTCGCCCCGCAACGGGAACATTTATTCACTGGCGATGTCAGTAACCTGGTTCGAGTGTTGTAAGGAAAACAATATCTGCCTGCAAACCGCGGAGTGCAGCGGCGCGACGGTTATCCAAACAAGGTTACGGCTACTGTTGGCGGTGGAGAACCGCGATGCAAAACTGTATCGGTACAGTTTGTACCGCGACGGGATTTGCTCATCTGTTGAGGGCTACATTGCATTGATCGGGGGCGCAGGGCATTGCGGTGTAATGGGTTTCGCTCGAAAAAAGGGTATAGTTATTGCCCCGCGGGAGGGGGCGGGCGCTTGAAATTTATGCGCGGTGATCAGTCCCGCGGTGACGGATTGAGCCTGGGTGGGTCGCAAATGCGATGTATCTGTGTGCGGCAACTAGTCTAAGCGAGTTGCCGGAAAAATATAAACTAATTGTTAATGCGGCGGGGACGTCGTTTGTCTTTTCAGACAACGCCCCTCTTGAGTTCACGCGCTCCGAAGGTGAGCTATTCAGGTGATATAGAGAGCAAAACTATGCCAAGCAGCTCTGACCAGGTGATTTCTCTGGAGTTTTCCGAAAAATACAATCGAGCTCACGCCGAACAATATTTGCGCAAACATAGGGACGGTCTGGCGCGGCATTTATCAAACTGGCGCGATCAACAACTGGCCCGCAAGGCCCTGAAACTGGCGGGTGAGCCCGATCGCGTACTTGATTTGCCCTGCGGCGCTGGCCGGTTTTTGGCTACGTTGGCCGAACAGCCCGACCGCACTGTGGTGGCGGCTGATTACTCCGGGGACATGCTGGCGATAGCCAAATCGGTACAGCCTGGTGCATTGCAGGGCAAACTTGAATTTCTCCAGACGTCCGCATTTGCAATCGAGCTAGCCGATAATGCCGTGGATTCAATTTTTTGTATGCGCCTGTTACATCATGTACAGCATGCCGCGGATCGGTTGGCGATGTTGCGCGAGTTTTACCGGGTGTCTCGGGATACGGTGATTATTTCGCTCTGGATCGACGGAAATTTTAAAGCCTGGCGCCGTCGTCGCCTCGAGGCGCGGCGTGGCGCATCGGGGGAGGCCGGGAAGAACCAGAACCGCTTTGTCGTCAATACCGATGTGGTCGCAAGGGAGTTTGACGCGGCGGGCTTTCTCATCCTCGGACATTTCGATTTTTTGCCCGGGTATGCCATGTGGCGCGTCTATGTGTTGCGCAAGGTTTAACCGGTGGTGAATTTCAACAGGCTGCCGCAGGACAGCTTCCAGGAATGGTGGGATACCAGGGGGGGCTGGGTCGAGGCGCCCAACAAACGACGGGGCGGTTATAGTGGCGTGCAGCTGGTCGAGCGCGGTACGCAAACGTTATATTGCAAGCGTCAGGTTAATCATCCGTATTATTCTTGGCGGCACCCCCTGGGTGAGCCAACTGTATTTCGCGAAGTGCGCGCGTCAATGGCGTTACAAAAACTGGGCATTGAAGTACCTCCCGTGGTGTTTTATGGCGCCCGCAAACGAGGTCGGGAGCACCAGGCATTATTGGTCACGGAAAATCTGCAAGGCTTTGTTTGTCTCGAAGAGTGGTACGCACGCGATATGCACGGCAGCAACGACAGGGTGCAGG
>JBFJMM010000075.1:0-9765 GCA_041633885.1 Porticoccaceae bacterium | reverse complement strand
GCGCCGAGTTCGGCGAGCAAATTGTAGCCGTCGTTAATGAAACGATTATCCGGTGGGTCCACGAACGGAAAACGGCGCACATCACCTACGCGAAATTGCAGCATCTGTAAAATAACCGCCGCCAGGTTGGTACGTAGAATTTCCGGATCGGAAAACTCCGGGCGCTGCGCAAAATCCTGCTCGCTATACAAACGGATACAGACACCGTCGGCGAGCCGACCACAGCGTCCCGCCCGCTGATTGGCACTGGCCTGGGAAATCGGCTCGATTGGCAGGCGCTGCACCCTGGTTCGATAGCTGTAGCGACTGATCCGGGCATAGCCGGTATCGACCACATAGCGCACCCCAGGCACGGTAATCGAGGTCTCGGCAACATTCGTTGCAAGAATGATACGGGTGCCCCTATGCGCCTGAAATACGCGGCGCTGATCCTTTAACCCGAGTCGCGCATACAGGGGTAGCACTTCCACATGACGGAGCTCCGCCTTGCGCAGCGCCTGGGCGACATCGCGTATCTCCCGCTCACCACTCACAAACACCAGAATGTCGCCCCGCTGCGGTAACGCCAGTAATTCCTCAACGGCGGACACCACCGCAGCGGGTAGATCTTCGTCCGCAGGGGGTGGCTGATAGCGGATTTGCACGGGGTAAGTGCGTCCCGCAACAGCAATCACCGGTGCGTCGCCAAAGTGTGCGGCGAACTTGTGAACATCGATAGTTGCCGAGGTAATAATCACTTTGAGATCGGGACGGCGGGGTAGAAGCTGTTTAAGATAACCGAGAATGAAATCGATATTCAGACTGCGCTCGTGGGCCTCGTCGATAATCAGGGTATCGTAGCGCAGCAACTCGGGATCGCTACTAATTTCCGCCAGCAAAATACCATCGGTCATCAGTTTCACTAGTGTCCGATCACTACACTGATCCTGGAACCGCACCTGATAGCCGACTACCCCACCCAGCGGCACCCGCAATTCTTCGGCAATGCGGTTGGCCACCGTGGAGGCGGCGATACGGCGAGGCTGTGTATGACCTATTAAACCCGTCACGCCGCGCCCCAACTCCAGACATATTTTCGGCAGCTGTGTGGTTTTGCCCGACCCGGTTTCCCCGGAAACAATCACCACCTGGTGCTTGCCAATGGCGTCGGCAATCTGCTCCTTCTGGACAACGACCGGCAAATTCGTGGCGTAACTAACAGCGGGCAACGATTTTTGCCGTTGCGCGGCGCGCGCCACAGACGCTTGCATACGGGTGCTTAGTGATTCCTGCGGACCGACCCCGGGAGCAACGTTGTCCGTCCCTCGGGATGATCTCGCATTAACCTGCGCAGCAGCGGGCCGCGGTGACGGTTGCTGTCTGGAAGGACGGGGTTGTGCGGTATGCAGAGCGCGCAACTCTTTCAGGAAACGCGGCCGATCCACGGTCATGCACTGGGACAGCAGGGTTTCCAGCGCCGGGTAAGTCGCAGGGCGGGTCATGGTTGACGAGGAAGCCTATTTGGAGAGCAGTTTCATACCTTCTTCAAGTCCGCCTATGGTCAGCGGAAACATACGGTGCTCCACTAACTGGCGCACCCGTTGAATAGTGGGCGTGTGCTCCCAGTAATCCTGGCGTACCGGATTCAACCACACCACCTTGTCGAAGGTCTCGTTAATCCGTTCCATCCAGGTGACCCCGGACTCCTTGTTGTAATATTCCACACTCCCGCCGGCGCTTTCGATTTCATAGGGCGACATGGAGGCGTCCCCCACAAAGATAACCTTGTAGTCGGAACTATAAGTACGCAACAGGTCGTAGGTTTCGGTTTTTTCCTGATAACGACGGAAATTATCTTTCCACACGTAGTCGTACAGCATATTGTGGAAATAAAAATATTCCATATGTTTGAATTCCGTGCGCGCGGCGGAAAACAGCTCTTCACACAACTTGACGTAGGGATCCATCGAACCGCCCACGTCGAAAAACAACAGCACTTTAATGGCATTGTGCCGCTCGGGAACCATTTTGATATCCAGCAACCCACCATTGTGTGCGGTGGAGCGAATGGTATTGTCGAGGTCCAGCTCATCTTCAGCACCGGTACGCGCGAATTTACGCAGCCGTCGCAACGCCACCTTGATATTGCGCGTCCCCAGCTCGACGGAATCATCGAGATTACTGAATTCGCGCTTTTCCCAGACTTTCAGCGCGCGTTTTTGCGTACTTTCACCGCCGACACGGACCCCTTCCGGGTTGTAGCCGCTATTGCCAAACGGGGATGTGCCACGGGTGCCAATCCATTTGTTGCCGCCCTCGTGGCGTTTCTTTTGCTCTTTGAGGCGTTCCTTGAATGCCTCTATCAGTTTTTCGAGCCCACCAAGGCTTTCAATTTTGGCTTTTTCTTCCTCGCTGAGATTTTTGACAAATTCCTGGCGCAGCCACTCCTCGGGAATCAACACGTCCAGAAATTCGTCCAGTGTCTCGAGATCCTTAAAATACAGGGTGAACGCCCGGTCGTATTTATCGTAAAACCGTTCATCCTTAACCAGACAGGTGCGCGCCAGAAAATAAAAATCCTCAATGCTGGCGAATGCGATGTGCCTTTGCAGCGCTTCGAGAAGCACCAACAGTTCCTTGATGGTGACCGGAATACCGCCCTTGCGCAGTCCGTCAAAAAAATCCAGCAGCATCAGCGCCCTTCCCGCCGGGTCATAAACGCCAGCCGCTCCAGCAGGTGGACGTCCTGCTCGTTTTTCAGCAACGCGCCATACAGGGGCGGAATCGCCTTGGTAGGGTCGCGCTGCTTAAGGATGTCCCTGGGGATATCGTCCGCCATCAACAATTTTAACCAGTCCACCAGCTCGGAGGTGGAGGGTTTTTTCTTGAGTCCGGGAATTTTGCGCACATCGAAAAAAATATCCAGCGCTTCATCCACCAGCGCCTTTTTGATGCCCGGGAAATGCACATCAACAATTTTTAACATGGTTTCCCGATCTGGAAAGTTAATAAAATGGAAAAAGCAGCGACGTAGAAATGCGTCGGGTAATTCTTTTTCGTTATTACTGGTGATCACGATGATGGGGCGATGACGGGCCACCACCCGCTCACTGGTTTCGTATACGTGAAATTCCATGCGGTCGAGTTCCAGCAACAAATCGTTGGGAAACTCGATATCGGCCTTGTCGATCTCATCGATCAATAACACCACCTGTTCTTCGGCGGTAAACGCTTCCCACAATTTACCCTTCCTGATGTAGTTGTTGATGTCGTGGACTTTGTCTTCACCGAGCTGTGAATCCCGCAGGCGGGATACCGCATCGTACTCGTACAAACCCTGTTGGGCTTTGGTGGTGGATTTGACGTGCCAGGCAATCAACGGCTTGTTCAGCGCACTGGCTACCTCTTCGGCCAACATGGTTTTACCGGTACCCGGCTCCCCTTTGATCAATAACGGCCGCTGCAGTGCCACCGCGGCATTGACCGCCATCTGCAAATCTTCAGTTACAACGTATCGCTCGGTCCCGGTAAATTGCATAGTTGTGTCTCTGTTTCAGTTTGTTCAGCGGGATATTCTAGCCTCACCTTGCATCTGGTTCCAGCGATAGCGCTAGCTGGTTGATGACCGGCGCGTCTCGCCACGGACTAGAGCAGGCTGGTACCATGGTCTACACAAACAGAACTGTACTCAACCATGTCCAATGAAACCACCAACAATAACCAGCGACCACCCAACCCGGAGTTCCTTGGGCACCCGAAGGGACTCTACGTCTGCTTTCTGACGGAACTATGGGAACGTTTTTCTTATTACGGTATGCGCGCACTGTTAATTTTTTACTTAACTCAGCACTTTTTATTCAGCGATGATCGTGCCTACCTGATTTACGGCGCTTACACCGCCCTGGTTTACGTGATGCCGGTACTCGGAGGCATTCTGGCCGACCGCTATCTGGGTTCCCGCAAGGCGGTTACTTTTGGCGCAATCTTGTTGGTGTTCGGTCACTTTGGCATGGCCCTGGAGGGACCTGCTGCCACTGCCACCGGGGAACAGGTGATCCGCGATCCGTTTTATTTACAGTGTTTTTATCTATCCCTGGCGCTGATTATTACCGGCGTCGGTTTTCTCAAAGCGAATATTTCCACCGTTGTCGGCGCGCTTTATGCGCCGGGCGACCCACGCCGGGATGGTGGTTTCACTATCTTCTACATGGGCATTAATATCGGAGCTTTTTTTGCCTCGATTCTATGCGGCTGGCTGGGACAAACCTATGGCTGGGCATACGGCTTTGGCCTGGCGGGTATCGGTATGCTGGGGGGCCTGGTGGTCTTTCTGCGTGGCCAGCCGCTGCTGATGGGGTACGCCGAACCACCCTCTGCCACGGCATTGCAGGAAAAAACGGCCATCGGTTTGAGTCGCGAGTGGACTATTTACCTTGGCAGTGTGGTTGCGGTACTGGCGATCTGGCAGCTGGTGCAGCACCAGCAACTGGTGGGGCAGCTGCTGGTGGGCTTTGGCGGCATCATGCTGGCCGTGGTGCTCATTTACGCCTTCGCGAGCTGCGCCCCCGCAGAGCGCGATCGCATGCTGGCGGCCACCACGTTGATTGTTTTTTCGGTATTGTTCTGGGCATTGTTTGAACAGGCCGGATCCTCCCTGAACCTGTTTGCCGATCGCGCCGTCGACCGCGTCGTTCTCGGCTACGAACTGCCGGCATCCGTATTTCAGTCCCTGAATGCACTATTTATATTTCTGTTGGCGCCGTTATTTTCAATTCTCTGGACCTGGCTGGCGGCGCGGGGCCTGGAACCATCCACACCGGGAAAATTTGCACTCGCACTGATGCAGGTGGGGTTGGGATTTTTGGTCCTGGTATTCGGCGCCAGTCTGGACGACACGGGGCGCTCTACCGGCATGATTTGGCTGGCGCTTATCTACCTGTTACACACCACCGGGGAACTGTGCCTGTCGCCGGTGGGGCTGTCGATGGTCACGAAATTAAGTGTTCCACGGGTGGTGGGAATGATGATGGGCGTGTGGTTTCTGGCATCCGCGGGCGCCAATTATATCGCCGGTCAAATCGCGCGCTTTACCGGTGACCCCCATGGCGCTGGCACGGATGTGGCCGCAACCACCCTCAATGCCCTGGCGGTCTATACCAATGTCGGTTGGCTGGCGGTGGGTAGCGGCCTGTTACTGCTGGCCCTGACGCCCTTGCTGCGCAGAGCGATGCACGGCGTGCATTGATAACGTGCTGCCAGCACCAGTCTCCAGCCACTGTTACGTTGCGGGCGAACGCCGTCCGCGCCGCCACAGCAACCATACGACCAGATACAGGACGTAGGCCACGGCAAAACAAAACCCAATCGGTAACAGGCCGCGCAACGCGCCTTCGTCGGTGATCGGATTGACGTATTCAAACGCGGCGGCGGCCCACGCCGGCGCCAGATACGGCTTGTCGGTGTAAGGATAAATCGGCGTCAATAACACCGCCAGTACCAGTATGCGGAAAAATGCCCGTAGCGGTGCCCACGGCCAGAAACGGGTCATGGACCACAGCATGGGCAGCAGCAGTAACACACCGCATAGATACGCTACTGCGCCCCACAAATAATTTTCCATGGTGTACATACAATATTTCCTACTGCGCCCACTTGACGATATGTTCGTCCAGGGCGTCTGGATGAACGTACTGCTCCGATAATACCCTGCCCTGCACCGATATGCCCGCACGATGCACGGATTGCGGATCACCGGATAGCAGCGGATGCCAGTCGAATAACGGCTTGCCCTCCGCCAGCAGGCGATATGCACAGGTGCGAGGCAACCAGTTGATCTCGGTTATGTTGTCCGCCGTCAGGGTTACGCAGTCGGCCACCAGCTGTGTGCGCCGTCCATAATTGCGACAACGGCAGGTTTGGTGATCGAGCAGTCGACAGGCCACCCTGGTAAAAAACAGTTCGCCGCTATCTTCGTCTTCCAGTTTCGCCAGACAACAACGGCCACAGCCATCACACAGAGACTCCCATTCCTGCACCGTCATCTGCGCCAGGGTTTTGGTTTGCCAAAACTGTGGGTTTTTCATTTAGCGAGGCAACTTGTCGTTGCGCGCTCTGAGTTCGCGCATATAGCCATCGCTGCGGGGTGGCAGTTGCAGGTAATAGCCGTTGTCCGCGATAGCCGCTAACACCTTACCGGCGTCTGCCTGGGCGAGTTTGCGTTGAGCACTGATTTCGAGGGTAAGTACCAGCAAGGGTTCACCGAAGCGCAGCAATAACGGGTCGGGCACCCGCGCCGTGCCCTCTTCCCGGGCGACATATAGATACAGGTCTGCTTCGCGACTGCTTTTGTACACATTACATAGTATCGGGGCCATCACTCGCCACCCCCCTGCACGCAGGACAGCAGCTGTTCGCCAATCACCCCTCGCCGCCAACCTGTGTCCAGCGGGGCCGGCAACTTCGCCATACCCGCCCGCTGGGAGCGCACCAGTTGTTCCATATCGACCTTGCGAGCCAGCATCTCCGCAGCCAGTCCCAGCTCAGTGGCCACCGCCTGCACCTGCTCGCGACAACGGTTGAGCAGTGCCCCCGACTCCCGTGGCAGGGATTTTGGCAACGTTTCCGGCAACCCGTCCGCGGATTGCTCGACCACTGCGGCGACCATATCGAGCATACGCCCGCCGTAGCGATCGAGAACTTTCTGGCCAACAAGTTCAAGGGCCGCGAGGCCGCCGTACGTCAACGGGCGCGCGGCGGCAATTTCCAGTAATGCCTTGTCGGCCACGATCCAGTTGCGGGGACGATTGCGCAATCGCGCCTCCCCTTCTCGCCATGCCGCCAATTGTTGCAGGACACCGACGCCACGGCGGTCGAGACGCCAGGCACCCTTGATGCGCTGATAATATTTCTCTACCTGTTGCGGTGCGGCGGCCGTCCCTTCCAGCGTCGCCATTTCTTCATCCATCCAATGTGCCCTGCCCCGCTTCCCAAGGTTTTCCGTCAATTGTTCGTACATCGGCAACAGGTAGAGAACGTCGAGGGCGGCGTAGTCGAGCTGCGCTTTGCTGAGGGGACGTTTGAGCCAGTCCGATCGGGTTTCCTGCTTACTCAGCTGGACGCCGCACAAATCCCCGACCAGCGCACTGTACCCCCGGGAAAAACCGTAGCCTGTCAACGCGGCAGCCACCTGTGTATCGAACAATGGCGCCGGCAAACAGCCCAAGGCATGGCGCAATACTTCCAGATCCTCCGAACAGGAATGCAATACTTTGAGAATCTTGCGATTGGTCAGCAGGGCGATCAGCGGTTGCGGATCAGTCACCGCCAGCGGGTCTATCAACCAGGTGTGATGGCCGTCGCAGAGCTGGATCAAGGCCAACTTCGGAAAAAACGTATCGGTGCACATAAACTCCGTATCCACCGCTACCGCTGAGCACGCCTGCCACTGATCGGCGGCCGCGGCGAGAGCGTCATCGTCCATAATCAATAGCGGCGGTCCACAAAAATCAAAGGCCATGGTTATTCCGGTTTTAAAGTCGTCTGCGACTATTGAACGCGTGCAACAAGGTGCCGCCATCCACGTATTCGAGCTCGCCCCCCAGGGGTACGCCGTGGGCGATGCGACTCACCGCGACCCCAAGCCCCATAGCGCGCTCGCCGATATAATGGGCGGTCGCCTCCCCCTCGATAGTGAGATTGGTGGCCAGAATCAACTCGCCAATATTTTCATCGACCAGTCTCTGCAATAAAAAATCGATGCCAATGGCCTCCGGGCCTACCCCGTCGATGGGCGAGAGATGCCCCATTAGCACGAAATAACGTCCGCGGAAGGAGCCGGAGTGCTCGATGGCAAATAGATCGGCCGGTGTTTCCAGTACGCACAGCTGCTGCGGATCCCGACGGGTGTCACTACACACGCCACACAGTTCCGCTTCCGTTAAGGTGCGACATAACTTGCAACGGCCGACACTGTCGACCGCGCGCTCGATCGCCGCGGCCAGCCGTGCGCCGCCCTGTCGATCCCGCTCCAGTAGCTGCAACGCCATGCGTTGCGCCGACTTGGGTCCAACCCCCGGCAAACAGCGCAGTGCATCGATCAATTCGTCAATTACTGGCCCAAACATCAACTACACCTGCTCCTCATTGGTTCGCCTCCGACACAACCCGTTTGCAGGCCGCTTAAAAAGGCATCTTAAACCCGGGCGGCAGCTGGATTCCCGCGGCCAGATCCCCCAACGTGTCACGGTTATTCGCCTCGACCTTGCGCACCGCATCGTTAACGGCCGCGGCCAGCAGGTCCTCGAGAAGTTCCTTGTCCTCTGCGAGCAGCGATGGATCGATCTCAACCTTGCGCACGTCGTAGCGACCGGTCATATTCACCCTCACCATACCGGCGCCGGATTGCCCCTGAACTTCTACATTTGCAGCCTGCTCCTGCATTTGCTGCATCTTCTCCTGCATCTGCTGCGCTTGCTGGATAATGTCGTTAAAGCCTTTCATGGTCGCTCCGAGTTACCCTTAGGGCGTGCGTGAAAATTAATTGTTGCATTGTCAGCCGTGGTTAGCGGGTTTCATTTTCATCCCTTGGAACCACGGTATCTTCCAGTAATTTGCCGGCAAACCTGGTCATCAATTCCTCCACCACGGGATCTTCATTAAGGGTCTGCACCGCTGCGGCATGGCGTTCCGCCGCCCTTCTCTGGTGGTAAGCCTGTGGCGTCTCCCCTGACACACTTCCCACAGTCACTTCGATAGTCACCGGCTGCCCGAAATAAGTACTCAATGCCCGTGCGAGCCGCTGTTGATGGGTCGGCTCGTACAACGCACCATTACCGTCATCAAGGCGCAAGTGTAAATGCGCGTCGCGACGATCCAGCAACGCCATATTGGCGGCGACATTCTGGAGTACGCCACCGATATTCAAACCATCGCAGACCTCTATCCAGCGCCCGGGGGTTAACGCCTCCAGCGCCACGCTGCTATCCGGTAAACCCGCACCGCTTGTCCGGGATAATTGCTGAGCGGGCGTTGCAGCCTGTTCGGCGGGCGCCCCCCCGATGGTCGCGTGCGTCACCGGCCCGGGGTGCGCCGCGGCACTGGCCACCCTGCCGACGCCATCGTTCGCTGTGACCGTCAATTCCGGCGTGCCAGCCGGTTCAGACTTTTTTGCCGGGGATGGGGCCTCCCGAGTGTCCGTGTGCGAGGCGGTGGGCTGGTCGCTGCGATCGGTGACCACCGGCTGAAACGCCAGCAACCGTAGTAGCACCATTTCGAATCCACTGCGCGGATCCGCAGCCATCGCCAGATCCCGTCGACCCAGCAGACATATCTGGTAAAACAACTGCACGTCGTCCGCGCTCAAGGTCTGCGCCAGCGCCAAAATCGCTCCGTGATCCCGGTCGTTGACATCCAGGGCCTCGGGCACGGTGTGCGCGATGGCAACCCGGTGCCAGATGCTCAGCAGGGCGGCCAGGGCCGCGTTATAGTCCGGCGCCAGCTCCGCAAACCTGTCCACCAACGCCAGGGTCTGCGCCCCATCGCCGCGGGCTACCGCCTGACACATTTCGATGACAGTGGTGTGATCGATGGTGCCGAGCATGGCGCTCACTTCCAGATCGGTAATTTTGCCACCGCCATGGGAAATCGCTTGGTCAGTCAAGCTCAGGGCATCGCGCATACTGCCATCGGCGGAGCGTGCGATAGACCAGAGCGCCGCTTCTTCGGCGGGAATTTTTTCCTCGCCAAGAATAAAACGCAGCTGTTTGACGATGGTCTCCGCGCTTAAAT
>JBFJMM010000074.1:0-9884 GCA_041633885.1 Porticoccaceae bacterium | reverse complement strand
CCTGGTGCCTGCTCCCTCTCGCCCCATATTGCGTGCCGCGAGGCGGGACTACAGGTGGATCTGGCGAAGGTGGATTTGCGGGCCAAAACCGTCGAAGGGGGTGGCGATTTTAATGCCGTCAATCCCAAAGGCTACGTGCCCGTGCTCCAGCTGGACAACGGCGAGTATCTGACCGAAGGTCCGGCGATTGTGCAATATATCGCCGACCAGAACCCCGCTTCCGGTCTGGCCCCGGCAGCCGGTAGTATCGACCGTTACCGTCTGCAGGAGTGGTTGACTTATCTGAACGCCGAAGTACATAAGAACTTCAGCCCGCTGTTCAATCCGGCGTCTACGGATGATATGAAAAAAGCGGCCAGCGAAGCCCTGGACAGACGGCTGGGCCATATCGCCGAGCAGTTACAGGGTAAATCTTATCTGGTGGGCGACAAGTTTTCGGTGGCGGATGGCTACTTGTTTACTATTCTGGGATGGGGCAAGTTTGTCGGCGTGGACATCGGTAAATGGCCTGCCCTGGGTGAATATGCCGGTCGCATCGCCGCACGGCCCGCGGTGCAGGAAGCACTCAAGGCGGAAGGTTTGCTCGGTTAAGTTGCCGCAATAGCTGTCGCCATGGCCGGTCAATCGGCCCTGGCGACAACCTGCTTACCAAACCCTGGGCTAGTGAATGCCGATGTCGTGGTAAGAGCGGGAAATTTTTTCGATCGCGACCACGTAGGCTGCCGTGCGGTAATCGTGCACTTTATCGTTGCTGTCAAACACCTGCTTGATTTGCTGAAATGCCAGCCGCATGGTGTCGTCCAGACCTGAACGCACCAGATCCAGTTCGTTAGCACCCTGTACCAGTTCCTTTTTGATCCAGTCCGGAATCGGATGTTCGGTCATGGATTCAATGGCCCGCAACAGATGCTCGCCGCGCATTTCATCGTAGCGCCGCTCCATGCGGCCGAAACGGATATGCGCCAGATTGCGCACCCACTCAAAATAGGAAACGGTCACCCCGCCTGCGTTGATATACGCGTCCGGCAGGATGGTGACGCCGCGTCGCGACAGCATTTCGTCCGCCTCGAAAGTCACTGGGCCATTGGCGGCCTCAACGATCAGTCGCGCGCTAATATCCTGTGCATTGTCCCGGGTAATCTGCGCTTCGAGTGCCGCCGGAATCAAAATATCGCATTCCATAGCCAAAGCCGATTTACCGTCTTCCACCAGCATCGCGCCCGGGTAACCGCGCACGGTTTTATGGGTAACGATAAATTGACGAAGAGCCTCAATATCCAGGCCCGCAGGGTTAACCAGCGCGCCATCCCTTTCGATCACCGCGATGATTTTGCAGTCGTCCTCTTCCGACAGTAGTTTGGCCGCGTGGTAGCCCACATTGCCCAAACCCTGAACCACCACCCGTTTGCCGTCGAGACCTCCCGCCATACCGGTCGCGGCGACGCAATCGGCATGGCGAAAAAATTCCCGTATGGCGTAGACCACACCGCGGCCAGTGGCCTCCGTACGGCCGCGAATACCGCCGTGGGCCACGGGTTTGCCGGTGACACAACCCAGGTAATTCAGGTCTTCCGGGTGCAGGTGTTTGTAGGTATCGGCAATCCATGCCATTTCCCGTTCACCGGTACCCATATCGGGCGCGGGCACATTGGTCGCAGGGCTCAAAAAGCCCTTGCGAATCAGCTCCCGGGCAAACCGACGGGTAATTTTTTCCATATCAGCGCGATCGTATTTGCCGGGATCGATCATCAATCCACCCTTGGAACCCCCGAACGGCACGTCGACAATGGCGCATTTGTAGGTCATCAGGGCCGCCAACGCCTCCACTTCGTCCTGATCCACGATGGGCGCAAAACGGATGCCGCCCTTGGCGGGCAGCCGGTGGGTGCTGTGGACGGAGCGCCACCCGGTAAAAATCTCGATCTTGCCTTTGATTTCGATGGGAAAACGCACTTCGAGGGTCGCACTGCCGGCTTTAATGGTTGCGGCGATGCCGGGGTCGGTGCCCAGCGCCGCAAACGCGCGATCCGCCATATGGTTGACGCTTTCACTGAACGACATACTGCCAATAACCGGAATGCTGGACATAATGTGCCTATTATACAGAGTCTCCGTCCACAATATGTGGGGGCTATGTCTGCTTAGCGGGCTATTTTTCGAAAACTTTAGGGGTACGCCGACGCGGGACGGGTCCCCCGCCGGGCGGAGATGGTGCGACGCGGCGTAGATTTTTTGCGTAGACGCGCTAGGGGTCGGAGGAGGCGGATTGCGCTCGTCCGTGACCGGGAACGCGGATATGGCGCACCAGATCGGCGATATGTGCCGGGGGATCGGCGGTAAATGTCGCAACCAGTGCAGCCACCGCAAAATTCAGGATCATGCCGACCGCGCCAATGCCTTCGGGAGAAATCCCAAACAGCCAGTTCGCGGGGATGTTTGCGGCCCAGGGTTCGATAAATACGCCCTTAAAATACACAATGTAGCCGAGGGTAAAAATCAGGCCGGTGAGCATCCCGCTGATGGCGCCCCATTTGTTCATTTTATGGCTGAAGATACCCATAAGAATCGCCGGAAATAGCGATGCCGCCGCCAGACCAAATGCGAAAGCGACCACCTGGGCGACGAAGGCAGGAGGATTGGCCCCCAGGTAACCGGCGATGACAATCGCGATAGCGGCGGCACATCGCCCCGCCAGAAGTTCGGTTTTTTCGCTGATATTTTTGGCGAAGATGCCCTTTAACAGATCGTGGGAGATGGACGAGGAGATAACCAGCAACAGCCCTGCCGCCGTGGACAGCGCCGCGGCGATACCGCCAGCTGCGATTAATGCAATCACCCAGTTGGGCAGGCCGGCAATTTCCGGGTTGGCGAGCACCATAATATCCGGATCCACATACAATTCATTGGCAAAAGGGGCAGTTCCCACCACCGCGCCGCTACCGGGGTTGAGTACCAGTCGTTCACCCTGAACGCCGCGCCGCCGGTCGTCGAATGTGGGTTTGCCCCTGACCGCATCGCCGGCGGCATACTGGATGCGGCCATCGCCGTTATGGTCGTACCAGGCGAGCAGGTCGGAATTTTCCCAGGTCTGAAACCAGGCCGGCATCTCCCCGTAGGGGGTGCCCTGGTGCTCAGCGCCGTTTACGGTTTCGACCAGATTGAGTCTGGCTAATGCGCCGACTGCGGGTGCCGTGGTATACAAAAGGGCGATAAAAATCAGCGCCCAGCCAGCGGACTTACGGGCATCGCGAACTTTGGGTACGGTAAAAAAACGTACGATCACATGGGGTAACCCCGCGGTACCCACCATCAGGGCAAGGGTGATAAAAAACATATCCTGAATACTTTTCTTACCCTCAGTATATTCACCAAAACCCAGCTCCAGTAATACCTGGTCCAGCCTGGCTAACAAGGTGCCCGAGCCGTCGCTTAATTCACTACCCAGGGCCAGCTGGGGAACGGGATTGCCCGTGAACTGCAAGGCGATGAAAATCGCCGGAACCGTGTAGGCAAAAATTAACACGCAGTACTGGGCGACCTGGGTATAGGTGATGCCTTTCATACCGCCCATGACCGCGTAAATAAAAACTACCCCCATGCCTACCAGCAGACCGGTGTTAATATCCACTTCCAAAAACCGGGAAAAGACAATTCCAACGCCGCGCATTTGTCCGGCGACATAGGTAAACGAAATAAAAATCAGGCAAACTACCGCCACCACGCGAGCGGTGCGCGAGTGATAGCGCTCGCCGATAAACGCAGGCACGGTAAATTTGCCGAATTTGCGCAGATAGGGGGCGAGTAACAGGGCGAGCAGCACGTAGCCGCCGGTCCATCCCATCAGGTAGACCGCGCCGTCGTAGCCCATAAAGGCGATCAATCCGGCCATTGAGATAAACGAGGCGGCGGACATCCAGTCGGCGGCGGTGGCCATGCCGTTGGCGACGGGGTGTACGCCACCGCTGGCGATATAGAAATCGCCCGTGCTATGGGCTTTCGACCACAGGGCGATACCAATATAGAGCGCAAAGCTAAGGCCGACGACCAGATAGGTCAGGGATTGCAAGTCCATCGAAAGTTCCTGTTAACGCGGGCTGTGCTGCGGTGGCTGCGCGCCGACTAAACTGCAGTGACTCGACAACCGGTCAGCACTGCGTGGGAGTTAGAATCAGTCTTCATGAAAGCCGTATTTTTTGTCGAGGCGATGCATTTTTGCGGCGTAGATAAAAATTAATACCACGAACACGAAAATTGAACCTTGCTGCGCAAACCAGAATCCCAGCTTGAAACCGAACAGGGAAAACTGGTTGAGCGGGTCCGCCAGCAGAATCCCGCAGCCGAACGAAACCAGGAACCAGATAGCGAGTAGTTTTAAAATCAGGGCGATGTGTTCGCGCCAGTATTGTCCGTGGGTTTTGATAGCGTCGTAGTTGGCCATGGTCAGTTGATTCTTATGTGAGTGATCTTTTGGTTTAGTTGTACTGTGGTTCGTTGTACTGTGGTTTGCTGTACCGTATCAGTCGCACCCCGGCGGTCGCGGCATCGCTATGCGCCGGTGGTGGCGCGAGGCCCGTCACCACCCATAAAACTGGTTTTCGGGGCGCGGACTATACTGTGCCATAAAAGCGAGCCGATGCGTAGTTGCGCTGGCTCAACCAGGCGATCTAAGAGAGGGCTTTAACAACAACAGGCTATGCCACAGGAGAGCAACAATGGGTATTTCCCGTTATCAAAAAATCATGGTGGGTCACGGCGTTCTGGTTATTCTGGTGGGGGCGTTATCGGGTTTTATGCTGACCTTTAGTCTGCTGGGAGAGATTGCCCTGTCGCCACTACCCTGGGTGATAGATGTGCAGGTGCCCGGCGCGGTGCGTGCATGGCGCGGTGCGCACGTCGGTAATATGCTTAACGGCGTTTTGATTCTCGCCCTGGCGGCAGGGGTGGGTTACGTATCCTTGTCGGATGGCGGTCAAAAATTCACCTGCTGGGGTATGGTCGGCGTGGTGTGGGGCAACGCACTTTTCTACGTATTTGCAGTGTTTGCGCCGAATCGGGGATTGAGCTTCACCGACACCCGCTACGGAGAGGCATCTATAGCAGGGGTGTTGGCCTATCTGCCGGCACTGATCGCGGCGGTCCTGTTGATTATGGTATGCGTCGTCATCGCCAGGGCCGCATTTGTCACCGGCCAGCGTGAGTGACCAACGTGGCGTGGGGACGCTGTGACGGCGCCACAGGACTCGCGAGTCACAATCACCGCCGGGTGCGGCTTGTCGATAATCCTGGCCGGTTGTAGAGTGCGGCTCCGGCACCGTAAAAGTACAGGGTGGCGGCATTGCCAATTCAGTTCATGATTCATGCAACGGGGAACAGCTATGTTTCAAGGTAAGACCCTCGCACTGACACCGTTGGAGAACGGGTTTGTCGAACTCTGCTTTAACCGTGCGGAAGGCTCGGTAAATAAGCTTGATCGCGCCACGACGGACGAGATTGAGCAGGCGCTTGATGTACTCGACAAAGCGAATGGCGCAAAAAATGCTGTTAATGGTCTACTGGTCACCAGTGGCAAATCCGTATTTATCGTGGGCGCCGATATCACCGAGTTTGGCCATAATTTTTCTCAGCCAGAAGCGGACGTGCGCGCCCGTTTACGGGCCATCAACGGTAATTTGAGTCGTTTTGAAAGTTTTCCGTTTCCGGTGGTAGTAGCTATCAATGGCTTTGCCATGGGTGGCGGGCTGGAGCTGTGCCTGGCCTGCGACTATCGCATTATGGCGAGCACCGCCCAGATCGGATTGCCCGAAACGCGCTTGGGAATTATTCCCGGGTGGGGCGGGACCGTGCGCTTGCCGCGTATTATTGGGCTGGATAATGCCGTCGAGTGGATCGCCGGTGGTGCGCATCAGAAGGCACCCAGGGCCCTGGCAGTGGGTGCCGTGGATGCGGTGATTGAACCCGGTCAGTTACGCGACGAGGCGCTCAAGGTATTGGAGCGCTGCGCCAGTGGGCAGTTACCCGTTGCATCGCGACGTCAGCAGAAAGTGTCGCCACTGCGCCTCAACGCGGTGGAATTACAGATGGCGGCTACCACCGGAAAAGCCATGGTTGCCGCGCAGGCGGGCAGACATTACCCGGCTCCCGTTGCGGCGGTGGACTGTATGGTCAAAGCGGCGGGCATGACCCGCGACGAGGCGCTCGAGGTGGAAGGCAAAACCATCTATCAGTTAACTCAGACACCCCAGTGCCGGGCCCTGGTAGGGCTGTTTTTGAGCGATCAGTATATCGGCAAGCTGGCCAGGGAGCAGGCGTCCCGGTGCGACGTTAAAATTGCTCGTGCCGCTGTGCTCGGAGCGGGCATTATGGGCGGTGGCATTGCTTATCAGAACGCCCAAAACGGCCTGCCCATTATGATGAAGGATATTCGCCAGGATGCGCTGGATTTGGGGTTGGGGGAAGCCAACAAGCTGTTGGCCAAACAGGTCGAGCGGGGGCGATGTACGCCGTTGGCTGCTGGCGAAGTACTGGGGCGCATCGATGCCACCCTGAGTTATGACAGTATTGATCAGGCAGACGTGGTGGTTGAAGCCGTGGTGGAAAATCCCGCGGTCAAGGAAAAAGTACTGGCCGAGGTGGAGTCGCTGCTGGCGGACTCGGCGATTCTGGTGTCCAACACCTCCACGATTTCTATCTCTCGGTTGGCAAAAAAACTGGAGCGACCGCAAAACTTTTGCGGGATGCACTTTTTTAATCCGGTGCACGCCATGCCACTGGTGGAAGTCATTCGCGGTGAAAAAACCTCGGATGCTACCGTTGCTGGGGTGGTGAGTTACGCCCTGGCTCTGGGTAAAAAACCACTGGTGGTGAACGACTGTCCCGGGTTTTTGGTGAATCGTGTGTTGTTCCCGTATTTCAGCGGCTTTGATTTATTACTGCGCGATGGCGCCGATTTTCGTCAGGTGGATAAAGTGATGGAGGGCTGGGGCTGGCCCATGGGGCCGGCGTACTTGCTCGACGTTGTCGGTATCGACACCGGAGTGCACGGCGCGGCCGTTATGGCAGAAGGCTTCCCCGATCGCATGGGGACGGATTATGTTTCGGCAACGAAATTGCTGTTCGACGCCGGGCGCCTCGGCCAGAAAAGCGGCTCCGGATTTTACAGTTACGAAGCCGACAGGAAAGGGAAGCCAAAAAAAGTGTTTCGGGACGAGGTGTTGACCCTGTTCGCCGAACATGTGGCGCCGCCGCGGGAGTTTGACGCCGACGATATCACAGCGCGCATGATGGTCCCGATGTGCATCGAGCTGGCCCGGTGTCTCGAAGAAGGGATAGTTGCCTCGGCCGCTGAAGCGGATATGGGGTTAATCAACGGGATCGGCTTTCCACCCTTTCGGGGCGGCGTGTTTCGCTGGCTGGACGAAACAGGGCTGAACGCTTTTTGCGCGATGGCGGATAAATTTCAGGCACTGGGCAAGGCCTATCAGCCCACTGACACCATGCGTCGCATGGTTACCGAGAAGCGACGCTACTACGCTTAAATACCTTCGCATTTGAGTGTCCTAAAAATTACGGGCCAGCGAGTTTTCCCGAGCCTTTCGGCACGGGCAGGCAACGTTAGCGACAGAGGAGAGCAACAGTGAGCAGCAACCCGCGAGATCCGGTCATCGTCGATTTTGTACGTACCCCCATGGGGCGCTCCAAAGGCGGGTCGCTACGCTACACGCGGGCGGACGATATGTCCGCAGCGTTGATCGAAGCACTGCTTGAGCGCAACCCGCAACTGGATCCAAAAACCGTGGACGATGTGATCTGGGGCTGCGTAATGCAGACCCGGGAGCAGGCGTTTAACATCGGCCGCATGATTACCTTGTTGACCCGGTTGCCGCATACGGTGACGGGCATGACGGTGAATCGGCTGTGCGGATCCTCCATGTCGGCATTGCATAGCGCTGCCGCGAATATTCTGGCCGGCCAGGGAGATGTGTATCTGGTGGGTGGCGTTGAACATCTCGGTCATATCCCCATGGATCACGACCAGGATCCCAATCCGGGCATGAACCTGAGTGTCGCCCGGGCCGCTGGTTCCATGGGGCTTACGGCGGAATATCTGGCTCGCTTGCACGGCATCACCCGCGAGCAGCAGGATGCGTTTGCGGTACGCTCCCATCGGCTGGCGGCAGAGGCCACCGCGGAAGGACGATTCAAGGACGAAATCGTGCCGCTCCCTGCCCATGATGCCAACGGGGGCCTGTACATGATGGGGCAGGACGAAACCATTCGCGCGGATACTTCCATGGACGGGTTGGCGGGCTTGCGGCCGGTATTTGATCCGGTGCATGGCACTGTGACGGCCGGACAGTCGTCGCAGATCTCGGATGGCGCCTCGGCGCTGCTGGTGATGTCCCATCAGCAGGCTAGGTCCCTGGGGTTGCAGCCCAGAGCGCGGATACTGTCGATGGCTGTGGCGGGTGTGGATCCATCGATCATGGGTTATGGACCGGTACCGTCCACCAAAGCGGCACTGAAAAAAGTGGGCATGCGCGTGGAAGATATCGATTACATTGAATTGAACGAGGCGTTTGCCGCCCAGGCGTTGCCGGTCCTCAAGGATCTGGATTTGCTGGATGCCATGGAGGCCAAGGTCAACTTAAACGGTGGCGCAATCGCTCTCGGTCACCCGTTCGGCTGTTCGGGGGCGCGCATCACCGGGTCGTTATTAAATGTGATGTCCCAAAACGACGGTACGTTTGGCGTTGCCACCATGTGTATCGGGCTGGGACAGGGCATCACAACGGTGGTGGAGCGTCTGAATTAAGGCTGGGGTTTGGACTCGCGCCCCCGGCTGGCGAATAGGCGCCAATGTATTCTGCGAAAGGCCGTTTATCTCATTGATTTTTATTATATTCCAGTATTAATTTGCCCCTTGATCACCCACAAAAAAGGCCGCCATGCAGCGGCCTTTTTTGTGTTTCGGACCCTTACGGGGCGATAACCATTACTGAGCGCTGTCCGGCACCGCGTCAGCTGCCTGCTCCGCCATATCTTCGGCGTGGGGTGCCGGTGGGGCGATTACGGCATCCATCGCAGCGGCGGCATCTTCAGCCGCATCCGCGGCCATTTCACTGGCGCTGTCCATGGCATCTGAGGTCGCAGTAGCCGCTTCGTCAACGGCACTGGAAACGGCTTCGCCGGCACTATCCATCGCGTCGCCAGTAACGGCCGCGGCGTCAGAGGCGGCTTCAGCGGCGGAGTCCAGCATAGAGCTGCCCGCGTCGCTCGCTTCCTGGGCCGCATCGGTCGCGGCACCGTCGTCCGCGCTTTTTTGCCCACAGGCTGTCAGGCTCAGGGCGATAGACAGGGAAAGAAAAGAAAAGGCAATAAGTTTTAACAGATTCATTATGGGACTCCACGCATTATTGTCGGGAATGCTATTAGAGATAGATTAGGGTCCCGTCGTCAACCATTATTTTAGTGTGTGTTGGGGAAAGCCGTTGAATTGCCCGGTTTTTGTTAGACTAGCGGCCTTAACGACTGGGGTAAGTTAACGTGCGATGGCTGCAATCGTCGGAAAATCCAGAAGCGGCGTTGGACGAATTTATTCGGCAATGCGGTAATACGACGGGCGGTAGTGCGGTGGCGGCGCTTTGTTATAAATTTCACCAATATTATCTCGCCGATCAATCGGTGCTCGAGCTGCTTGCCGCAGTGAGCGTGGACGCTCCTGATGGTAGGCCCCGGATACGTATTTTGATCACCGATCAGGTTGCGCGCGCATCCGCCTGGCTTCAGGCTGGGGACAAGGATGCAGGGGATGTATTAAGCAATCTGGCGCAGCGCGTGACGGCGCCGGTCTTCGACCTGTCCACGCCATTGTCGCTCTCGCCGGT
>JBFJMM010000073.1:0-9891 GCA_041633885.1 Porticoccaceae bacterium | reverse complement strand
GGTGGCGCACCCGAGAGGATTGGCTCGGGCCATCCCTGGCCCTTGGTCCTTCGGACCGGCCTGCGGCCGCCCTGAACGGCATGTCGCCGTTCAGTCGAACCGGCGAGGTTCTCATCTGCTCTCGGATACGCGCACCCGAAAAAAAACCACCGTGAAGGTGGTTTTTTACGAGATGGCGCACCCGAGAGGATTGGCTCGGGCCATCCCTGGCCCTTGGTCCTTCGGACCGGCCTGCGGCCGCCCTGAACGGCATGTCGCCGTTCAGTCGAACCGGCGAGGTTCTCATCAGCCCTCGCATACGCGCACCCGAAAAAAAACCACCATGAAGGTGGTTTTTTACGAGATGGCGCACCCGAGAGGATTCGAACCTCTGACCTCTGCCTCCGGAGGGCAGCGCTCTATCCAGCTGAGCTACGGGTGCGGGAAAAACTGGGTGGCTAGCTTACTCGCCAAGGGCGTCAGAGTCCATGTCAGGATGATATTAATGAGTCGGGGGAGTCGCTTGCGAGTACGGCCGCCTGGTGTGGTTTCAGCTGATGGACTACGCGGGGGTATCTGGGTGTATCGCAGTACCGCACCGGGCCTGAGTTTTAACGGAAGTCACGAAGGGTAGCGGCGGTTAGCCCGATTTCGGCTTCTGATGGTGCACAATGGAACGTTCGTACAAAAAAGCGCACAGATATGGTGCATTTTGCCTGAAACTTTGGCGGGATTATCAGTTGAGCGTGGTTTCGCGGTGTTGGCACGGCTTGTGCTTAAGTGAATGTGTATAACCAGTCGGGCGGGTTTAACCCACGGGGAATCCCGCCGCACTGGTAATATTGAGGGAAGTTATATTGTAGGACTGTACCAGCCCGACCCCGCTCCACGTGCTTTAGCGCAGAACTGGGTCGGCGACAAAACGAGTACTCATAGCGCACACTCAAGTACGCACACATTAAGAGGAACACAACATGGCTATAGCAAAGAAGGGTCTGATTCTGGCGGCAATGATGGCGTTATCCCCGGCCGCAACGCTGGCGGCGGAAGTTTCCGGCAATGTCACTTTAACGTCTGACTACAGATTTCGCGGTATTTCCCAATCCGATACCGATCCGGCGCTGCAGGGTGGATTTGATGTAGCTTTCGACAGCGGCTTTTATCTGGGCGTATGGGGTTCCAACGTCGATTTTGGCACCTCGCCGGATCTCGAGCTGGACTTCTACGGCGGCTACGGCGGCAGCATCACGGAAGATCTGGGCTTTGACGTGGGCTATATCTACTACGATTACCCCGGCAGTGACGGGGTGGATTTCACCCTCAACGGCAACGAGAAAGAGGATTACGAGGAAATTTACGCCAGTCTGTCCTACAAGGATGCCACCCTGGGTGTCGCCTACTCCGACGACTACTGGCTGTCCTCCGGTGAGTTTTACTACATTTACGGGGACTACAGCTTCGCCTTGCCAGAAGGTTTTGGTCTCGACCTGCATTACGGCTACAACAGCTTTGACGTAGCCAGCGGAGATTCCAACCTGAAGGACGCGGAAAAAGCGTTCCTGAGCAATAATGCGGATAGCTACGCCGACTATTCCATTACGTTGACCAAGACCCTCGCGGGCCTGGATCTGGCCCTGGCCTGGGTGGACACGGATCTGGACAAGGACGAACTGTTTGACACAAACTGGGCCGAGAGCACCGTGGTTTTCTCAATTAGCAAAAGCCTGTGATCTAGCCGTTACTGGAGGATCAGAGGGAAAAACGCCGACTTTACAGTCGGCGTTTTTTTTGTCTTTATTTTGGCCACGGTCGGCAGGGTTATGTTAACCGTCCCCCGTTTCGGGGGATATCAGTCGCGTACGCAGGGCGTCTATGCCGGGTTTGTTCGCCAGCTCCGCTGAAGTCAGGCCCATGAGTTCATGGGGAAATACCAGCCATGCACTTGTTTGGTGCAAAAAATAGTTCGGGGTGAGGGTTGTCTGATTGTTGGTGGGCTTGAACCAGATCGTCGCCACGCGAATGTCGGTGTGTGCTGCACAGCGTTCCTTAAGTTGCGCAAGTACCGCGCGGGCCGTTAGTCCGGTGTCGAACACGTCGTCCACCACCAGCACATTCCCCGCCGCCGCGCCATTGTTCACGCAATAGTCGAGGCCATCGATGCGGACGTCGGCGGCGCGGGTATCCACCCCTTGATAGAGACTGGTGCGCAACGGGACATGGTCGGCGTCGCAGCCGAGGCAGGCGAGCAATTCGTGAATGGCAATGGCGACGGGGGCACCGCCGCGCCACAGGCCGATAATCAGGTCGGGCCTGAAGCCGCTATCGAGGACTGCCAGGCCCAGCCGGTACGCGTCGTCGAGCAATTGCTGCGCGGTAATATAGTGTTTGGCGACCACCGTGTGTTCCGAATAATACTTTGCGCGAGAATCTTTTCACGATCGAGGACAAACTGTCTATAATGGCCGCGATAATTTTGGTCGGTGTGTTTAATGAGTAATTGGTTATCGCGGAGGCGAATATGGCGTACTTGAACAAGGCGGGGATTGCCGCCCTGGCACTTGCACTGTCACTGACAGTGGTGGGCTGTGGCGACGATAAGGCGGCTGCGCCACTGACTGCGCAGCAGGAAAAAGAGGTTGCGGCAAGGTTGGCGCCACCCGGGGAAGTGGTTATGGCCAGTGATGTGGCGCCGGTCGCGGCGGCCACAGCGGGTGCTGCTGCCCGTTCCGGCGAAGAGATTTACAACACCAAATGTATGACCTGCCACGCCAGCGGTGTGGCGGGGGCACCCATCCTGGGCAATGTCGGTGACTGGGAACCGCGACTTGCCAAAGGTATGGACGTGCTGTACGCCAGTTCGATTAGCGGCCTCAACGGCATGCCGCCCAAAGGGTTGTGTATGGATTGTTCGGATGACGAACTGAAAGCATCCGTCGATTACATGGTTGAAAAGAGCCAATAAATTCTTTTGTGAACAACCGGCCGCGCCCTTGGGCGCGGCTTTTTTTTGAGGATTTGCCGGGATGTGGTGGGTGAAAACGTACCGCCCCACCAGGGGGCGCGGTCACTAAATCGGCACGATGCCCCGTCGCTTGAAGGGGTGGGCGGAACGCCGGTTCTGGGCCATATCCAGGCCGCGAATCAACACCTTGCGGGTGTCCCGTGGGTCGATAACGTCGTCCACCAACGCCGCTTCGGCGGCGGGCAGGATGGTGGTTTTGGCTTTAAATTCTGCAATTAGCTCCTGTTTGCGTGTTTCTCCATCTTCCATTTCCGCTAACGCCCTGCCAAACAAAATCTGCACCGCATCGTCGGGGGAGATAGCGCTAAACGACGCCAGTGGCCAGGCAACCAGCATATTGGGTTGCATGCCGAGGCTGTTCATGCCGTAGTGGGCGAGGCCAAATGCCTTGCGCATCATTACCGTGAAACGGGGCACGGTGGCGTGTTCAATTTCGTAGAGCATGCGGGTCGACCAGCGGATGATGCCGTCCGTTTCCGACTGGGGGCTCGGGTAGTAACCGGGAATATCCTGAAGAAAAATTAGCGCGATACCATACACATCACAAAAATTAATGAACCGGCAGATTTTCTGACAGGCTTTGACGTCGAGGGTGCCGGACATGTGCAGGGGCTGATTGGCAATATACCCGACGACCCGCCCATTCATGCGCGCCAGGCAGGTGACGATATTGCGGGCGAAGGTGGGTTTTAATTCGAAAAATTTACCGTCGTCCACCAGACTGGCAATAATTTTTTTGACGTCGTAGGCGAAGCGCAGGTCGGTGGGTACGATATCCATAAGCTCTTCGCAGCTGCGCTGGGGGTCGTCCCGGGGCTGTCGAAACGGCGCGGGCTGGTTGCAGTTATCCGGCAAGTAGCTAAGAAATATTTTGATTTTCTCGATACATTCGGATTCGGTATCGACCAGCATATCGCCCATGCCGCTTTCTTCAACATGTTTGCGCGCGCCGCCAAGCCCTTCGAGAGAGACATCGATACCCATTTTGGTTTTCAACAGGGATGGCCCGGCAATCATCATGCTCGAGTTTTTGGTCATCGGTACAAAATCGCCGAACGCCGATAAATTGGCGTGCCCGCCCACGCAGGTTCCCATAATCCCCACCACGATGGGCACATAACCGCTCAGGGCCGCGAGGTTGGAAAATTGCGGATTGTCGTACGCACCCTGGGAACTTACTTCCTCCTCCAGTCGGGCGCCGGTGCCCTCGGAAAAAATAACCAGTGGAAAGCCCTGCTCGATAATGAGTCGCTTCAAGCGGGTGAACTTCCATTCGCAGACCTTGCCCATGGAACCGCCGCGAAACTGTATATCGTAGGCCGCGACGCCCACTGTGCGTCCGTTGACCTTGCCGTAGCCGACGACAATACCATCCCGTGGCGTGGCGCCGGGTTTGGTGTCGTGGGCGAGGCCGCTTTCCCGGGCCAGCGGCGCAATTTCCGTAAAGGACCCCTTGTCCATCAACAGATCAACCCGTTCCCACGCGGACAGCATGCCCTGGGCATGGCGCTTTGAATAATCGATAGTATCCAGCGCGTGGCGTTTTTCCAGAAAAGGCTGTAAGGCGTCGTACATTGACTGCTGATCGGACATGGTCGCTCTCTAATGGGGCAGATGGGTGAGTTCGCTTTTTTATTACCGATCGTAGCGACGGTGTCGAACCAGGTCGGCGAGCTCAATGTAGCTCGAATCGTCAGCGGTCTCAAGTAAGGTAGCAGTCACAAAAACCTGGGTGTTGGTTTGGGTTGCGTCGCGCCTCGGGTCTACAATTCAGGGGTGGATAACAAGGGGAGGCCTATGCCGTGAAACTGTGGTCCCTCGGAGAACGAGTCGGCGCCGGTGGCGCGCTGCTGTCAGCGCTGGGTTGCGCGGTCTGCTTTCCGTTGATGGCGTCCCTGGCCGGATACCTTGGGCTGGGTTTTCTGGCCGCTTACGAAGGGCTGTTGATTAACACCCTGTTGCCGGTTTTTGTGGTACTGGTGTTAATCAGTCATGGTATGACCGCACTGGGTGCGCGGAATCTCTGGCGTTTGGTGTGGGGTGTTGCGGGGCCCGCGCTGATTTTAGCGACCCTTTATCTGTTTTGGGGGTATCCCTGGAGTACCGGTATGTTTTATCTTGGGCTGCTATTGATGCTGGTCGTGACCCTGTGGAACACGTTGTCGCCGCCCGGCAAGACCTGCGCGTCCGGGAACCCACGGCGAACGGTAGCAACAGCATTCGGCGAGGCTTGAATAACGATGGACATCGAACTTGAATCGACTATCACCTGTCCCGAATGCGGGGCGACCAGGGTAGAAATAATGCCCACCGACGCCTGCCAGTGGTTTTATGAGTGCCATGCCTGCGGCGTGTTACTTTCACCCCGGGCCGGTGACTGTTGCGTATTTTGCTCTTACGGCACGGTGAAGTGCCCGCCTATTCAGCAGGGTGACGCCGACTGCTGCGGGCCGTAATGGACAGCCTTCCCGTTGAGTTAAGTCAAGCTGGCCCTATATAGACAGAAATTAAATTGTAAGTTGTCACAGGAGCGTCTATACAGTTCGGAGGGAGGCGCAATGGAAAGAGCAGGCCGGGTGCGGCAAATGGTCGGACGGATGGTGCTGGGGTTGGCGCTGTTGCTGTGCGCGCCGGTCGCACTCGCTGCGGAGAATCTGCAAGCGCCTGTTGCGCCAGGCGAGGATCGGCAACGGCCTGTTATATTGCTGACTGTCGCCGATGCCATTGGTCCGGCCACGGCGGACTATATAGCTCGCGCGATGGCCCAGGCGCTACAGCAAAATCCGGAACTGATTATTCTACAGATGGACACGCCGGGTGGTCTCGACACGGCGATGCGCGACATTATTCAACTCATTACCGCGTCAACCGTGCCGGTAGCGACCTATGTCGCGCCCACGGGTGCCCGCGCCGCCAGTGCCGGCACCTATATTCTCTACGCCAGTCATATTGCCGCGATGGCGCCGGGCACCAATCTGGGGGCCGCTACGCCCGTGCAGATTGGTGGCATATCGTTACCCGGAATGGAGCGGGACGAAGAAAAAGGCGCAGATAACGATAAGGATTCGGCGGCGGAGAAGGCGGGAGACAGCGCCGCGGACGAATTGCCAAAGGATCAGGGTGACGCCATGTCGCGCAAGATTATCAACGATGCATCTGCCTATATTCGCGGCCTCGCGGAACTGCACGGGCGCAACGCGGAGTGGGCGGAAAAGGCAGTGCGCGAGGCGGTGAGTCTGCAGGCCAGCGAGGCGTTGGCGCTCAATGTAATCGACGTGGTGGCCAGTGATATTGCCGACTTGCTCGCCCAGATCGATGGCCGCGAGGTTAACGTTCAGGCACGTAAACGCACCCTGCACACGACGGGAGCCGCCGTGACGGAAATTTTACCCGACTGGCGGAGTCGGTTTTTGAGTGTGATTACCAATCCCAATGTCGCTTACATCCTGATGCTGGTGGGCATCTACGGACTGATCCTGGAGTTTTATAATCCCGGCGGGCTGGTGCCCGGGACCGTGGGTGCCATCTGTCTATTGTTGGCCCTTTACGCGTTTCAGATGCTGCCGGTCAACTACGCCGGCGTTGGGCTGATTTTACTGGGTGTTGGGCTGATGGTAGCCGAGGGCCTGCAACCGAGTTTCGGCATGTTGGGTTTTGGCGGCATCGCCGCGCTGGTGATCGGTTCGATCATCTTGCTCGACACGCAGTTACCTGGTTTCCAAATCTATTTGTCGGTAATCGCGGCGGTCGCGCTCGCCAGCCTGTTTATATTGACCGCCGTTGTGGGTCTGGCTCTCAAGGCGCGTCGTCGTCCCGTGGTAAGTGGTATCGAAGAAATGCCGGGTAAGACCGGTCGTGCCCTCGCCAGTTTCGAGCATGGTCACGGCAGTGTGTTCGTGCACAGCGAGATCTGGCGGGCGCGTAGTGAGAGTCCGATTAGCAAAGATCAGGCGATCAGGGTGGTGGGGATTCAGGGTTTGACCCTCGACGTAGAACCCGCAGTGACCACTGATTCCGCCGCGCTCGAAGCGCCCGTTCAAAACTAACTGAGGAGATACGGACATGCTGGAGTACCCGCTCTATACCCTGGTAATTCTGGCCCTGGTGTTGATTGCCAGCGCAGTAAAAATTCTGCGCGAGTACGAACGGGGCGTTGTGTTCCTGCTGGGCCGCTTCTGGAAGGTCAAGGGTCCCGGTTTCATTATCATCGTGCCTGGTATTCAACAAATGGTGCGCGTGGATTTGCGTACCGTGGTGATGGATGTGCCGAGCCAGGATGTTATTTCCCGGGACAACGTGTCGGTGCAGGTCAATGCGGTGGTGTACTTTCGCGTGGTGGATCCGGAGAAGGCAATTATTCAGGTGGAGGATTTTTATATGGCCACCAGTCAGCTGGCGCAGACCACCTTGCGCTCGGTACTCGGTCAACACGAGCTGGATGAAATGCTGGCCGAGCGGGACAAGCTCAACGTCGATATTCAGACTATTCTCGATCAGCAGACGGACGCCTGGGGTATCAAAGTCATTAACGTGGAAATCAAGCACGTCGATTTGAACGAAAGTATGGTGCGCGCCATCGCAAAGCAAGCCGAGGCGGAACGTACCCGGCGCGCCAAGGTGATTCACGCCGAAGGTGAAATGCAGGCATCCGAAAAGTTACTCGAAGCGGCGCGCACCCTTGCACAGCAGCCGGAGGCGCTGCAATTAAGATACTTGCAAACACTGACAGAGATTGCGGGAGAACGCTCCAATACCATTGTGTTTCCGCTACCCATCGATTTTATGAAAAAATTTATTCCCGGGGGCGGTGAGACGCAATGAACGAGCGCATACAGGGTTTGGTCGAACGTATACGCCTGCTGGAAACCGAGCTGCAGGACGCGTTTCGCGAACAGGAGAAAAAATTTCGCTATCACGTAGAGGGTACGCGGGTTCGTTTTGAACAGCAGGTGCGCGACACCCATCGCGACATGAAAATGCGCTGGGGAGAGTGGTTTGGGCACAGTCGACCACTCAATATCGTTTCTGCACCGATTATTTACGGCATGGTGTTGCCGCTCGCGCTGCTCGATCTGAGCATTACGGTGTACCAGCACATTTGTTTTCGCCTGTACGGAATCTCCCGTGTTAAAAGAGCAGATTACGTCATTATGGATCGTCATCGGCTGGCGTATCTGAACGCGTTTGAAAAGCTGAACTGCGCGTATTGTAGCTATGGCAACGGCGTCATTGCCTACGCGCGGGAAATTGCATCGCGCACGGAGCAGTATTGGTGTCCCATCAAAAATGCCCGACGGGTAAAGGGTGCACACCCGCGTTACGATACGTTTGTGCCCTATGGCGATGCGGAGCAGCTACACGAAAAGGTGCTGGCGTTCCGCGCGCAGCTGGCGGTTGAAACGGATTTGGAAAACGATCCTGAAAAGCCCGCAGATTCCTGACCCGCGTGGCGATCAATTCGGTGTGCCTGTGACGGCAGCGGATAAACCGGTGTAGAATCTTGGGTAACGATTTTATCCGGAGTCAGTGTTGTGTCTGCAAAAAACAGTTTTAAGGCGAGTGCGAAACTCGAGGTTGGTGGCGCCAGTTACCGTTACTACCGCCTGCCCGCTCTGGTGGAACAGGGGTTTTCCGCTGTGTCCCGCCTGCCCTACAGTTTGAAAGTGCTGCTGGAAAACCTGTTGCGGTTTGAAGATGGCCACACGGTTACCCGGGAACATATTCTGGCGTTGGCCAACCGCGACGCGAACACATCGGAACAGGAAATCGCCTTTCGCCCCGCGCGGGTGCTGATGCAGGATTTTACCGGGGTGCCCGGGGTGGTGGATCTGGCGGCGATGCGCGACGCCCTCGCGCGCCGCGGCGCCGACCCGGCGTTGGTCAATCCCCTGACTCAGGTGGATCTGGTGATTGATCACTCGGTGATGGTGGATCGCTTTGCCGATGCCTCCGCCTATCGGGAAAACGTCGCCATAGAAATGCAGCGCAATCGGGAGCGCTATCAGTTTTTGCGCTGGGGTCAAAGTGCCTTCGCCAATTTCCGAGTGGTGCCGCCGGGCACTGGCATCTGTCACCAGGTCAACCTCGAGTACCTGGCCAGGGGCGTGTGGACGTCCGAAGTCAACGGCGAAATGTTGGCATATCCGGATTCCCTCGTCGGTACCGACAGCCACACCACGATGATTAACGGTCTTGGCGTCCTGGGTTGGGGTGTGGGCGGCATTGAAGCCGAAGCGGCCATGCTGGGGCAGCCGATTTCCATGCTGATTCCAGAGGTGGTGGGTTTCCGCTTGCAGGGCGCTCTGCCGGAGGGGGTAACGGCCACTGATCTGGTGTTGACCATTGTGCAGCAATTGCGGGCGCACGGCGTGGTTGGAAAATTCGTCGAGTTTTTCGGGTCCGGGCTCGATAGTTTGCCCCTCGCCGACCGCGCCACCATTGCCAATATGGCGCCGGAGTATGGCGCCACCTGTGGCTTTTTTACGTTTGATCAGGAAACCCTCAACTACCTGCGGCTGTCGGGGCGCGACGATCACACCCTCGCCCTGGTGGAAGCGTACGCGAAGGCCCAGGGTCTGTGGCGGGACGATACGGTCGAACCCGTTTATGGCGCCTCCCTGACGTTGGATCTCAGTACGGTGACCCCCAGTGTGGCGGGTCCCAAACGCCCACAGGATCGGGTGGCACTGGGAACTCTCGGAGCGGCAATGGATGAGATGATCGCACTGCGCGGACGCGCCGTGGCCGCGGAGGTGGCGGTGGCTGGAGCGGGGCACGGCTTGCGGGATGGCGATGTGGTGATCGCCGCAATTACATCCTGTACCAACACCTCCAACCCGGCGGTGATGATGGCTGCCGGGCTGGTGGCCAGAAAGGCGGTGGAGAAGGGG
>JBFJMM010000072.1:0-10004 GCA_041633885.1 Porticoccaceae bacterium | reverse complement strand
TCGCGCACCACATACAACTCATCCACCACCGTGCGCAGCAGATGCCGGTCATGGGATACCACAACCACCGCCCCGGTAAATTGCTGCAGGCCGATAATCAGCGCAGCGCGCATGTCCATATCGAGGTGATTGGTGGGCTCATCCAGCAACAATAGATTGGGTTTTTGCCAGATAAGTATAGCCAGTGCCAGGCGGGTTTTTTCACCCCCGGACAAGCGCCCGACCGGCGCCAGTGCGGCTGCGCCGGGAAAGCCAAAACCGCCCAGAAAATCCCGCAACGATTGCTCGGGGGCCAGCGGAGAGAGGCGTTGCAGATGGGTCACCGGGCTGGCCACAACGTCAAGGGCCTCCAGCTGATGTTGGGCGAAGTACCCCACCACCAGATTTTTACCCCGCTCAACATCGCCGCGCACCGGCTGCAACCGGTCAGCCAGTAACTTGACCAGCGTCGATTTACCCGCGCCATTGCGCCCTAACAACGCGATTCGCGAGCCCGGCAACAGATGTAATTGAATATGCTCAAGAACTATCTGGGTTCCATAGCCGACGGCCACATCGTGCAGATGGATTAATGGCGAGCTAAGTGCCGTTGGCGGTGCAAAGGTCACCTCGAACCCGCTGGCTGCAATCAGCGGCGCCGCGGCCTGCAAACGTTCGAGGGCCTTGATACGGCTTTGCGCCTGGCGCGCCTTGGTGGCCTTGTAGCGAAAGCGATCGATATATTGTTGTAAATGCCCCCGCTGGCGTTGCTCCGCTGCGAACACGGCCTGCTGCTGTATCAGCTGCGCGCCGCGGCGCACTTCAAACTCGGAATAATTCCCGCTGTAGGTTCGCAGACTCTGCTGGTCGCAATGCACGATAATATCCACGATCTGGTCGAGAAACTCCCGGTCGTGGGCAATCACTATCAAGGTGCCGGCGTAGCGCTGTAACCAGCATTCCAACCAAACGACTGCGTCCAGATCGAGATGGTTGGTGGGCTCATCCAGCAGCAACAGGTCAGAGCGTACTAACAGCGCCCGCGCCAAATTGAGTCGCATGCGCCATCCGCCGGAAAATTCCCGGACCTGACGTTGCTGGGCCAGGCTGTCAAAACCGAGTCCAGCTAATAACTGTGCGGCCCGCGCCTCGATGGTATAACCATCCACGCGCTCAAATTCCTGGTGCAGCGCGGCGATCGAATGCGCGTCTTGCGCCTGTACATTTTCCAGCGCCCGTTGAATGCGGCGAAACTCCTGATCCCCGTCCAGGGTGTAATCCAGCGCCGTTTGCAGGAGCGCGGGCGTTTCCTGCTCGACGCCGACAATCCGCCAGCCCGGGGGCACAACCACGTCCCCGCGGTCGGCCGATAAAGCGCCGCGCAACAGCGCGAACAATGAGGTCTTGCCGCAACCATTGGTACCAACCAACCCGACCTTCTGGCCGGGATGTATGGTCAGCTCCGCACCATCCAGCAACAAACGACTGCCGCGGCGCAACTCCACATCTCGGACGGTTATCATGACGGGCGACGATAGATCAGCTTAAATTCACAACGTTGATGGCGCGGGCATCGGCAATTTGCGGGCCAGGCGACGGTTCGCGCTGCAATTGCAGCCCCGCAAAATCGAACAAGTTGATGTCGGCCAGCTGGGATGGGCTGATATTTTTGATGGCCGAAAAAATCGTTTCCAGGCGCCCGGGGTACTGGCGCTCCCACCCTTGCAGCATATCCTTGATCACCTGACGTTGCAGGTTATCCTGAGAACCGCACAGATTGCAGGGAATTATCGGAAAATTCCGATAATGGGCCAAACTGACCAGATCGCTCTCCTTGCAATAGGCCAGCGGGCGAATCACCATATTGCGCCCGTCGTCACTCAACAATTTGGGCGGCATGGCCTGTAATTTTCCACCAAAAAACAGGTTCAAAAACAGCGTCTCGATAATATCGTCGCGGTGGTGCCCCAGAGCTATTTTCGTCGCACCGATCTCCTCTGCGAAGCCGTACAGGGTACCCCGCCGCAAGCGCGAACAGAGACTACAGTAGGTCTTATTTTCCGGGATCAGGCGCGTGACCACGCTGTAGGTGTCTTTCTCGATTACGTGAAACGGGACGCCCCTGGCGCGCAGGTAGCGGGGTAACACGTCGGCGGGAAAATCCGGTTGCTTCTGATCCAGATTCACCGCGACGATGTCAAAGTCGATCGGTGCGGTGGTTTGCAAGCCCAGCAGAATATCCAGCATGGCGTAGGAATCCTTGCCCCCGGACAGGCACACCATGACCTTATCGCCATCCTCGATCATCCGGTAATCGGCAATCGCTGCGCCGACGTTGCGGCGCAGACGTTTTTGTAATTTATTGAATTCAAGCCGCTGTTTACGACTTAGACTATCCGACATCGGGAACTATCGCGTATTTGGGGATGCCCATTTTAGACGGTTCGCTGCGCGGATACCAACGGCCCGATGCGCGGCGTAGCCATCAGCCCGGCAACGCCGGTCGAAAATCAGGGGGCGTTGAGACGCCAATCGTAGCCATAGTCAATCTTGCCGCTAAAACCGAGCAGATACAAAGCCTGGCGGTCGTCGGCATAGTGGGCAAACACCTTGAGCAAGCTGGTCTCGCTCTTGGCAAAATCTTCCTGGTACCAGGAAAACATCTGGGACGCTTTCAGTTTGCCGTTTTCCAGCAACACCCCGCGCCGCGAGTTGATAAAATCTCGCCCGGCGCTGCGCAGCATGTCGTTAACATTGGCCGCAGTAAACGCCTCGGGTAATAAACTGGGGCAGCCCAAACTGGCGCAGGCCAGACCAAAGTGGATTTTGTGATCCTGCCAGATGGGCCGCAGGATGCGGTGCTCAATGTCATTCATGGACAGCTTGTGGTCGGCAACCGTGACGAGTTTTTCGTCCCAGGGCCCGGCTGATCCCTTACCGCCTATATTCTGGATACTGTCGACCGGGTAATGATCCAGAACCAGTTGCACGGCCAGTGCGTTGTACAGATTCAGCCAGTAAGCTTTTTGTTCATCGCGGCGATATTCCCGCGGGTCTATCCTGGCGACCCGTTGAATATACGCGGACAGCCGTTGGCGGTCGCCCTTGCTGACATCCCCGTAACGGAAGCGATTGATACCCGAGGCGTGCCCGGTGACCACATAGGTTTGGAGGATTAAATTCCAGTCGCTCTGGTCGATATGCCGGTAATTATTTTCTGTGGTTCGATCCCAGAAGCCCCAGTACTGGGGCTTGACCGCATCTGCAAATACGCTGGCCGCACACAACGCCAGCACTAATCCACCACACCATCTCATCATAACGCCATCCCTTTTTATCCTGTTGGTACTGATACCCGGTGCAACTGCTCTAACCCACGCAACGACACTAAGGATAGATTTTTGTGAAGACGATTACAGCTGTCATACAATACTCGCTTTACGTCCCTGTGAACTAGACGACTATGGCGGCACTAAGTATATCGCAAATTGAACAAATTGATCGCCAACATATATGGCACCCGTACTCATCGTTTTCGAGCGCGTTTACCCCTTACACTGTGGCCTCCGCCAATGGTGTCCGCTTGCAGCTATTGGACGGACCGGAATTGATTGACGCCATGTCCTCCTGGTGGTGCGCCATTCACGGCTATAACCACCCTGCCCTGAACCAGGCGGTAACAGATCAACTCGGGCAGATGGCACACGTCATGTTTGGCGGCATCGTACACGAACCGGCGGCGCGCCTCGCGCAAACGCTGGTTGAGATTACCCCGCAATTACTTCAAAAAGTTTTTTTCTGCGATTCCGGGTCGGTGAGCATTGAAGTGGCCATCAAAATGGCGCTGCAATACTGGCAGTCACAGGGTAAACCGGAAAAAAATCGTCTGCTGACTATTCGCGGCGGCTATCACGGCGACACCTTTGCCGCCATGTCCGTGTGTGACCCCGTCACCGGGATGCACCATTTATTCAGACCGGTGTTGCAAACCCAATTGTTTGCCGACCGTCCCGCCTGTGGCTTTACCCAACCCTGCCGCGATGCCGACATGGACAGCTTCGAGCAACTGCTTGTCCAGCATCGAGACAACATTGCCGCCGTTATTCTGGAGCCCATCGTGCAGGGCGCGGGCGGCATGTGGTTTTACTCACCCGAGTATCTGCGACGCGTCCGGGAACTATGTGATCTACACAGTGTGTTACTGATTGCCGATGAAATAGCTACCGGGTTTGGCCGCACCGGAAAACTGTTCGCCTGCGAGTGGGCGGATATCTGCCCGGATATCTTGTGCCTCGGCAAAGCCTTGACCGGTGGTTACCTGAGCCTTGCGGCGACCCTGTGCACGAATGCGGTCAGCGACGGTATCGCTGAGGGCGAGGCGGGCGTGCTGATGCACGGACCCACCTTTATGGCCAACCCATTGGCCTGCGCGGTGGCCAATGCCAGTATTGAACTGTTGTTGACGTCGCCCTGGCAGCGTTATGTCGCGGCTTTGGAATCCCAACTCAGGCGCCAATTGGAGACCTGCCGGGAACTGGAAGCTGTGGCCGATGTGCGTGTGCTCGGCGCCATTGGTGTGGTGGAAATGACAAAGCCGGTGGATGTTGGTGGTTTACAAAAACGGTTTGTCGAAAAGGGCGTATGGTTACGCCCCTTCGGCAAACTGGTCTACGTAATGCCGGCCTACACCATGGCAGCAGATGACCTTACGGTCATCACCTCCGCCATGGGAGACGTGCTGCGCGATTAGAGGTCAGCGCGACGGGTTAATGCATTGCGCTGTGATCTGTAAAAAAAAAGCGACCGGGACCACCCGATCGCTTTTCCATAAACACGCAACCAGCGACTACAGTTCCAAATCCATACCAAAGCCCGTGGCTTCCGTACCGTGCCCGAAAATATCCTTGACGTAATGTTCCTGCTGCGCGGGCGCCTTGCGCGCACCCCAGCCCAGTTCCATCAGCCAGCCGGAGGGTGTTCCGGAATAAAACGTGACCGCTTCATCGTTAGCGTGTTTTCCCATTTGCAACGCCACCGGAATCTTTTTTTCGCGAATAATATCGTGAGCCAGCCCCAGATCGTCGACATGGGTATACTCCAGCATCAGGTGATTGATGCGCTTTTCCATGGGACCGAGGCCGAACGCGATGGAGTGCTGACGTTCGTTACAGTGCATAAATACCGGTTTAGCCACCATACCATTCGGTAAATTCAGTTTGTATTCAACCGAGCCACGCAGACCCAGTAGCGAATAAAATTTGTAGGCCGCGTCGACATCATCCTGACGACTGATAAAATGGCCGATCCCCTCACTACCAGTTATAAACCCGCCATACATGCGCCGACCAGGGCGAAAGGGCAAATGGGTATCAACCTGGGGAGAGTAAAAAATTTCCGTCGGCGTGCCGCCCGGATCCAGCATTTTTAATAATCCCAGAACTCGACGTTCCTGGGCTTCCTCTTCAGTTCCAACAGTGAACTTTACGCCGGCATCCTTTAACTGCTTGGCCATCGCCTCCAGCTCGTCTGGACCGGCGACCCGCCAGCCCGCGTAGGCCAGATCGTCCTCTTTGGATTTATGGAACACCAGGCGGTGATGCCAGTTATCCATGCGGGCGTAAATTCGGTCGCCTTCGCCTTCATCGATCACGTCAAAACCCACGCATTCCGTGGCGTAGTCCTTCCACGCATCCATATCGGTGACGTTGAAACCAAGATAGCCCAGTTCAGTTACCCTTACCATTTTGTTGTCCCCTGCTGAGTTTGTTAATTGATAATACTATCATTGCGACGCCGGCCATTACCAGACGCACACCAACAAATTGCCTATACCCGACCCAACGGCCTGATACCCACCGCGTGGCGTAACTTTTTTACCATGGCCTGACTGTAGCCCCGCGCTTTGACGGCACCCGCCAGTAACGTCTGCTCAATGCTCGCAGGCCGTTCGAGTAAATCGTAATAGCGATCCCGGGCCGGCTTAAGCTCCGCGTTGACCTTGTCAAACAGACGTTTTTTCGCTTCACCCCAGGCAATACCGGCCGCAAATTCCGCGCGCATCGCGGCGCTCTCCGCCGACGTCGAAAATGCCTGCCATAACTGAAAAACCGCCGATCCGTCCGTATCTTTAGCCTCACCCGGTTCCAGCAAATTGGTCTTAATTTTATTAATGTGTTTTTTAAGCTGGTTTTCCGCGAGGAACAACGGAATCGTGTTGTTGTAGCTTTTGCTCATCTTGCGGCCATCGAGGCCCTGCAGAACCGCCACATCGTCGTCTACCACTGCCTCGGGCAGAATAAAGTGGTCCCCGTAGTGGTGGTTAAACCGCTGCGCGATGTCCCGGGCCATTTCGACGTGCTGAATCTGATCCCGGCCCACGGGCACCTTGTTCGCACGGAACATCAAAATATCGGCCGCCATCAACACCGGATAGCCGAACAGACCCATGGTAATGCCGTAATCCGGGTCTGCACCCTGCGCTTCGTTGTCCTGCATGGCCGCCTTGTAGGCATGTGCGCGATTCATCAGGCCCTTGGCGGTCATGCAGCTGAGCAACCAGGTCAGTTCGGGGATTTCCGGTATATCCGATTGCCGATAAAACACGACTTTCGCGGTATCCAGGCCAAGGGCCAACCAGGTCGCCGCCACCTCCAGTGTGGAGCGGTACACCTCGTCCGGATTCTGGCATTTGATCAGTGCATGATAATCTGCCAAAAAGTAGAACGACTGCGCGTCATCCCGGCGACTTGCCTGGATCGCGGGGCGAATGGCGCCGACATAATTCCCCAGGTGTGGGGTGCCCGAAGTGGTAATCCCGGTCAGGACTATATCTTTACTGGTAGACAATAGTATTACTCGCGACTAGGGGTCGCAGCGCGACACAAACTGGCCGCCTATAATACCGGATACCGGGGCAGATAAAAGCTCACCGTCGGCGATTATCTATAGTTGCCCGCGCCAGCAAACCGTGCACTACTTTCCGCCGATAACCGGTACGGCCCATGACCTGGGTCAATACCCCATCGGGCAAGGGTTGCTACTATCCTCGATGTTACGAGGCGATGGTCGGGGAATCCGCGACGCCGCGGCCCCAGCTGGAGAACCCCGGGGGGTGTCGGTCGGCCTTGACATTTTGGCTCCCAACCCCAACGTCAGTGGGTGCAACACCTGATTTATTTTAATGCTACCCAACAACAAAGGAAGATCCCTATGTCCAGATATATTCTCCCCACAATACTATTGGCAACCGCGGTACTTGGCGGCTGCGCGAGCAACTCTGAACTGGCCAGCGTGCGCGCCGCAGCTGAACGCGCTCAGGCCAGTGCCGAGCGCGCCCAACAAACAGCCGACGCCGCCATGGCCACCGCCAACAAGGCGGCGCAGACCGCCGACCAGGCGAATGCCAGAGCTGGCAATGCAGAGGCAACGGCTAACCAGGTCAATGAAAAAGTCGACCGCATGTTCAAGAAAAGCATGATGAAATGAGTCGCCGCCGGTGTCGGGGCCCCGCGACGTATCATCCGCCGGGCACCGACACCGCTGATTGGCGCTATTCGCGAATAACCACGCGGGTGCCTATTCGCACATGGGCGGCGAGGGCGTCGATTTGCCGGTTGCTCAGGGCGACGCACCCGTGGGTCCAGTTAAACGATTCGTGAACCTCCAAATTGCCTTTGCCCACGCCGTGAATTCCGATCGCGCCGCCGAGGGGTGTCGACATGGGCGGCGCCGCGCCGCGCCGGTGGGCCTCGACGATGCGTCGAAAATGTTCGTCGTCAATGATGTGCCGCGCCAACGCCAGTTCGGCCTGCTCAACAGTGGGGTAATTCAGGCCGATAAACAGTCGATAACGACTGCTGGGGTCAACGGACGTGACGCGATATGTTCCCAGCGGGGTGGTATCGTCATTCAGCAGGTGCAGTACCGCCAATCCACCCCGACCAACCGAAATGTTCTCGAAGCGCGCAATTTCGGAATCCCCCTGCATGACCTTGAGCGTGGCCACCCCAGTTTCTATCAGTAGCCATTCACTACCCGATGCATGGCCCAGTTGCGGTTTGAGAAACAACAGCGTAAAAAACCCGATGACAGCGAGTGCGCGAAATCCATGATGCTTGACTACTGCCATACACTCATCCAACTGAGCAGACGCTTTGGGAGAAGGCGCCGCTGGAATATGCGCGGCTCCTCACCGTCCCTCAACTTATATGGCGCCATTCTGTTACCCGTAGCCCTCGGTTTTTCCACGTCGGCACCCGTACTGGCGACCACTTTCGACCTGCCGCCCGCCGGCACCACCGTGGTAGGTCAAATTCTCCGGGTCAGGCCGGGGGAAGAGAATACCCTGCTGGACATCGCCCGCCACTATGACCTCGGCTACCACGAAATCACCTGGGCCAACCCCGGTGTAGACCCCTGGGTGCCAGATGCCCATAAGCCGATTGTAATCCCCACCCAATTTATTCTGCCACCACCCCCCTGGCAAGGCATTGTCGTCAATATTCCCCAGCGTCGCCTCTATTACTTTTTTACCGAGAGTGGCACCGCCCGGGTCATAACTCTCCCCGTCAGCATCGCGCGGGAGGGCTGGTCCACACCCCTTGGGGAAACCACGGTTATCGCCAAATACAAGGATCCGGCCTGGTTCGTTCCCAAATCCATTCGCGACGAACAGATTCGCGAAGGCGAGATCGATTTTCCCACCTATTTCCCGCCCGGACCCGATAATCCGATGGGCATGCTGGCCATTCGAATCGGTTTCGACGGCATATTTATTCACGGCACCAACCGACCCTGGGGGGTGGGCATGCGCACCAGCCACGGTTGCCTGCACCTGTATCCCGAAGATGCGCTGACTCTTTTCCCGTTAATGAAACCGGGTATTCCGGTGCGGGTCATCAACAACCCATTTATAGTCGGCGTCGATGCGGGACGATTACTCGTGACCCATTATCCAGCCGTTGCAGAATATCCGAGTCCCAGTGACCCGTTCACCCGAGCCATCACGACCCTGGAACCCTACCTTGTTGCGGGGATAGCCCCCGGAGATACCGGGATCATGGAACCGTTCGACATCGACTGGGACCGATTGCAAACCGTGGTCGATAACAACGTCGTGGTGCCCACGGCGGTAAACCTGGGGACCCCGGCCCCCGATCAGTTGCTGCAACAGGTCGAGGTACGGCCCTACACCCAACAACCCTATGGCCTGGACGCCAACAACGCCGTGCCACCGGTGCGGGCAGACGCCAATCGCATGTCAAATCAGGGGCCGGACAATTGACCGCCGCGCCGCGCAATGGGGACCATCTGTTCGTTTACGGCACGCTGCGTTCCGACGTCGACAACTCACAATGCTATCGTCTCGGACCGGCCGCCAATCTGATCGACAGCGCCTTTTTTACCGGCAGGCTTTACGACGTCGGTAGTTACCCGGCCGCAATCGTCTGCGCAGATGGTTACCCTGTGCGGGGCCAGCTGTACCACCTTTCCAGTCCCGTAGTACTGATCACGCTGGATCGCTACGAAAACTGTGACGCCACCGCCCACAGCGAGTATCGACGGGAAAAAGTGCTGGTCAAACCCGCGCGGGGCGAGCACCTGTGGGCCTGGGTGTATCTCTATAATCAGGCAATCGACGGGTTCGGTGGCGCGCGCCCCAGGGAAATTTTCGCGGGAGACTATGCGCGCATGTCAGCACTGCCCCGATTGGCTTCGCCCGGCTAGCGCGGCTCGCAAACAAACACCGGAATATCCCGCGCGGAGCGCTCTTGATAAAGCGCGTAATCTGGATAATATTGGCAACAAATCGGCCACACCCGCGCCTTTTCCTCCGCATCTACGAGACGCGCCCGCAGTTTCATTTTTTTGCTTTTGTATTGCACTTCGATATCGGGATGGGCAATTAGATTGTTGTACCACACTGGATTTTTCGGTGCACCGCCCTGGGACGCCACTAGAATCACGCCATCCTGGTAGGGCACATACATCAGCGGCGTCACTCTTTTTTTGCCCGACTTTGCGCC
>JBFJMM010000071.1:0-10030 GCA_041633885.1 Porticoccaceae bacterium | reverse complement strand
TAACAGCCCCGCGATCAGCGGCAGCCAGGTGAGATGTAGGGGAAATCGTGTGTTCATCGCCATCGCCAAGCTAGCGCGTCACCGCCACGCTGTAAAGCGCCGCGACATAAACATATCACTCTGGTGGCGGGTCAATTTGACGAATCTGGAATCGTTAACTATGTTTAGAAGACACTTGTCGTTTATCCATTGTGGTGTGCGACTGATTATCTTTGCACAACAGAGGTGCCTGTTATGAAATTCACAATTGCAGTGCTTGTAACGCTGTTGTTTTCCCCCCTGATGCCGAGCGCATCGGCCTCCGAAAACCGGGTCGCCCCCGCTGCCGCGGTGGAGAGAGCCCAGGTGATTTCCGCGGAAAAAAAGGACGCGGCCCCGGGGCGCCTGGTGGCGCCAGCGGGCGGTGCCCGTGGCAAGAAGTGCGGTATGTACGGTGACACTGTCTATGCCAATGACTGCGGCCAGTCTTTTATCAGTTCCTGCAAAAACGGATTCACCTGCCACGACCCCATCGAGAACCCCACCTGTAATTATGGGGAGTGCAACGACTAGCCTTACCCACGGTGCTGGACGGATGGGTGTCGGGGAGGGACCAAGCGCAGCCCGGCGCTAGAATTTAATGCCCAGCACCCGTCCGAGGTCCGTGATGGCCTGCTGTTCGGTGACGACCTTGATAGTCGTCATGCCCATGGTTCGGGCGGGTTTCAGGTTGATGCCCAGGTCGTCCAGGTAGACCACCTCCTCGGGTGCAAGCTGCAGCCGCTGACAGGCGAGGCGGTAGAATTCGGGTTCCGGTTTGCGCATGCCTTCGACGCTCGATTCGAGGATATGCTCGAATATGTTCATGACCGCTTCGACGGCGCGGGTTCGGGGCGTGTCGGTATCGTTACTCGGATGGTTGCGGGGTCGTATATTGTTGGTGAGACAGGCGACCCGGAAGTCCTGTTTCACCCGCTCCAGCACCTGCACCATGCGTGGGCGTACCTCGCCATCCAGCAGCCCCAGTACGTCCGCACCGCGGATGGCATGGCCAGCGGCGCCCGATTCGACGGCAAACGCACGGTCAAATTCCTGCACTGAAATTCGCTTCGCCTCCAGCTGTGCCCAGGCATTGTGGTCGGGATTGGTGGCATTGATGGAGCGGATGAAATTCGACGGATAACCCCGTTGTTCCTCAAAACGGTTGAAGGCGTCAAAAGGCGAGGTGGTGAGCACCCCGCCAAAATCCCATAAAACAGCGCGTATCTTCATGTCCGGGGAGTCCTTGCACAGCGGCGCAGAAATTTGCCCGCTCGGGTTGTCCGCAATCGCAGCCCAACCTGGCCGACCATTATAGCGTCGCCAAGGATTGACTGAACACCGATCAACTTGCGCAGGGTTATTTTTTTGGACGTTGCGTGTTGACCTTTCGCGACATAAGAAAAAAGTGATTGCTTTTCCCGCGGATAGTCCCTTAAATCATCGCCAATCGGGTCGATCATTTGCCCTGTATCCACAGTCATCGGGACGTTTTGGAGGAGCAACCGTTTCTATGTCGAGAGCGACAACACGCCATTCTTGCGCAGCATGACCGGCCTTCCTTTGGTACACCTGATCGGCCCCATGGGAAGGTTGTTCACCCCGTGAAAAATTCACTAACGACGCTGAAGAAAATAGTTCAGAAAGTCGCCACGGCCCCCACACCCGACCAACAAACCGCAACGCTGGTGATGGAAATTCAGGCCGCCATGAAAGTGGATGTGTGCAGCCTGTATCTGGCCGCTGGCGTCGATGAGCTGGTGCTGGCGGCGACTCAGGGTCTGGCATCCGGGTCGGTGGGCAAGGTGCGGATGAAAATTGGCGTTGGTCTGGTGGGCACCACTGCTTTGACCCGCCATCCCCTCAACGTGGAAAACGCGTTGACCCACGAAAAATATCGTTATTTTCCCGAAACCGGCGAAGAGTCCTATCGCGGCTTTATGTGTGTACCGTTGATTAACATGCGGCACCTGGTAGGTGTGCAGGTGGTGCAGCAAAAGCGTCGTCGCAAGTTTACGGATGATGAAGAAGCCTTTCTCATCACCATGGCCGCGCAGTTGGCCGGCATTTCCCAGCAGATAGTCGCGCAACAGGGTCTTGGGACTGCGCCGGCCCGGCTGTCAGCAGTCAAACGTGTGGCCGGGGTCAGGGGCGCAGCGGGTATTGGTATTGGCAAGCTGCATCTGATTGCCGACGGCGGGTTCGGCACGGTACCTGACTGCAAAACCGACAATATTGATCTGGAAATCACCGCGTTTCGCGAGGCGTTGCGGCTTACCCGGCATGAACTGGGGGAGGGCGCCGCCAGCCTGTCTGCCAGTCTGCCGGGGGATGTCGCGGAAATTTTTACCTTGTATAGCATGTTGCTGGACAACAGCAACCTGACTGGCGATATCGAAATGGAGATTCGTCAGGGCAACTGGGCACCAGGGGCGATCCGCAGCGTAGTGGACAAATACGCCTCGCAGTTTGAGAGCATGGAGGACCCTTATTTTCGGGCGCGCGGTGAAGATATTCGCAACATCGGTGGCAAGCTGTATCACAAACTGGCCGGTAAGACGTTCGTCCCTACCGCCACCACCGATCTGATCCTGGTGGGCGACCTGATCAGTATCACGGATCTGGCCCGTTATCCCACCGAGCAGGTGGTCGGTATTGTGTGTACCTCCGGGTCGGCCCTGTCGCACACCGCGGTGCTGGCCAACGCCCTGGGTATCGCCGCCGTTATGGGTACGGGGGAGATAAAAGGTCTGGAGGAAGGGGCGCCGGCGATCGTCGACGGGTATCAGGGGGAGGTGGTGTTTGATGCCCCCGACGCGTTGGTGGCGGAGTATCGCGGAGTGCGCGATCGAGAGCGCAACCTGCTGCGCGAGTTGGAGCATTTGAAAGACGAACCAGCGGTTACCCTGGATGGGGTCTCTATCCGGTTGTACACCAATACCGGGCTGATGGCGGATATCTCGCCGGGTCTGCTGCGCGGCGCGCAGGGGGTTGGGCTGTACCGTTCGGAAATTCCGTTTATGGTGCACGATAATTTTCCGACCGAGGATGAACAGTGCGCGGTTTACAGGCACGTACTGGAAGCGTACCGCGACAAGCCGGTGTATATTCGCACCCTCGATATCGGTGGGGACAAGGCCCTGCCGTATTATTCTTTCAAGGAAGAAAACCCCTGTCTGGGATGGCGCGGCATTCGCTTCACCCTGGACAATGCCGCAATATTTATGACCCAGGTGCGGGCGATGTTGCGCGCCTCGGTGGGGATCGATAACCTGCACATACTGTTGCCCATGGTAAGTCGGGTCGACGAGGTAACCAGTTTTCAGGAAATTCTGCTGGATGCGCTGGGCCAGCTGCAGGCGGAAGGTTACCGCGTCGCCGTGCCCAGAATAGGCATTATGGTTGAAGTGCCCGGGGCCATCACCTTGTTGCCGTTCCTGGCCCGCCGGATTGATTTTATTTCGATCGGCTCCAACGATCTGGCGCAATATTTACTGGCGGTAGATCGCAATAACCCCCGCGTGTCAGGCATGTTTGATAACCTGCACCCGGCGGTGCTGCATCAGGTACACCATATTATTCGCACCGCCAGGCATCTCGACCTGCCAGTCAGCTTGTGTGGCGAAATGGCAGCCGATCCGTTGGCGGCGTTATTGCTGGTAGGTATGGGGATCGATACCCTGAGTATGAGCGCCTATAATTTACCCAGGATAAAATGGCTGATTCGTTCCATTTCGTTTGAAGACGCCGCCACCATATTGGAGAAAGCCCTGATGCTGGAGCACGAAAAGGAGATTCGATCCATGGTTAAATCCGAGCTCGTCGCGCGCGGCCTGGGCAATATTGTGGCGTTGGCATAACCACGATGTCTAACCTCTACGTCGTGGTCGATAATCTCGCTACCTGGGCGCCTTATTTCAGCACCGAACAGGTAATCACCGCTCAAAACTATCTGTCAACGCCGGATTATCGGCGCGCGGACGGCCAGATCTACAACCTGTGCCCCGATTTCAGCTACCGCAGCGAGGGTTATTACTGTTCGTTGCTGGCCCAGGCCAGGGGTCAGAGAATTATGCCGTCGGTGCGCACCATCAACGAGGTGGGGAGCGGTGCTCTGATCAAGCTTAATGTGGATGTGCTCACTAAGGTGCAGCGCTATCTGGACAGCGCGATGCTACAGGGCGAAGGGCATTTCAGGGTTAAAATATTTTTTGGTAAAACGCGTATTCCAGAATTGCAGAAGTTAGCGCGAAAAATGTTTGAGGCATTTCCGGCGCCGATTCTTGAGGTGGAGTTTGACCGGCAACTCAACTGGCAAATAAGCGCGGTTCGCCTCGGTAAATTACAGAGCCTTGGGGATCAGGAGCAGGACGAGTTTTCCGAAGCACTGGATGGTTTCAGTAAAAAAATCTGGCGCACGCCCCGGCCCGGTAAATCTTCCCGTTTCGATCTGGCGATACTCGTCGATCCCGAGGAGGCGATGCCGCCAAGCAATAAGGGCGCATTACAAAAGTTTGTGCAACAGGCGAAATTGTTGAACATGGATGTCGATGTGATTGGTCCCCAGGAAATAAACCGATTGCTCGAATACGATGCGTTATTTATTCGTCAAACCACCGCTGTCAATCACGCCACCTACGCATTTGCGCAGTTGGCGGCACGGCACCATATGCCGGTAATCGACGATCCCGATTCGATTATCAAGTGCACCAATAAAGTATTTCTCCACGAGCTCTTGACTTCGAATCGGGTCGCGGTACCGAAGTCGATCATGCTGTTCAGTGGCAGTCCCCTGAGTTACGAAGAGCTGGTGGAACAGCTCGGTGAACCGCTGGTTCTCAAGATACCCGACGGTTCATTCTCGGTGGGCATCGTTAAAACCAGTAACGCCGATGAATTCAGAGTGGCAACGGATGAATTGTTTGCCCAGTCATCCGTGATTATCGCGCAGGAATACATTCCCACCGACTTCGACTGGCGCATTGGCGTGCTCAACGGGCGCGCCCTGTACGCCTGCAAATACCAGATGGCCAGGGGCCACTGGCAGATCTACAACCATCAGGGGGACAGCGTGAAATCCGGCGGTTTTGAAACCGTAGCGGTGCACAAGGTGCCGCGTCCGGTGCTGAAGGCGGCACTCAAGGCAGCATCTCTGATTGGCAATAGCCTGTATGGGGTGGATCTCAAGGCGACCCAGGATGCGGTGGTGGTAATCGAAGTCAACGATAACCCCAATATCGATAAAGGGGTGGAAGACGTCTATCTGGGCGATGACCTTTACCGGATTATTCTCGAGGAGTTCGTGCGCCGTCTCGAAGCCCGCGGTCGGGCCCACTGATAGCCATGTCCAGCACTGACCAGCCGCGTATCCGCGCAGCTCGGGGACGGGACCTGGCGGCGCTTGTCGCTCTGGAAAAAAATACATTTACTGATGATCGGTTTAGCCGCCGTCAATTTCACTGGCTGGTTACCCGCGCCAATGCCCACTTTCTGGTGGCGGAGGGGAAGCAGACAATAGTCGGGTACGCGATTGGATTGTACCGGCGCAATTCCCGTATTTGTCGTTGTTACGGACTGGCGGTTGCCGCGCATTTCAGAGGTGCTGGTCTCGCGCAGCAACTGATGGCGCAATTGCGGATGGAAGCCGTGCATCGCGGTTGTGTCGAAATGAGTCTGGAGGTGCGTGCCGACAATCAGCGCGCCATTAATTTTTATCGACGCCTCGGCTTTGAGTATTATCAAGATCTGCCCGGCTACTATGACCAGGGCGCCGACGGTCTGCGCCTGCGGATGATCGCCGGATAATATACTGAATTTGCCGTCGGGGTCGGTCTCTCGATTGTTCTCCGCACAGTCGCCGGTTAGCTCGTCTGCCGATTCAGGGTTTGATAATCAGCAAGTCCGTGCGCAGGTTTTTGATAATGTCCTCCGCGGTATTGCCGAGCAACTTGCCCTTGACGCCCTTGCGGCCCACGCTGCCCATAATCACCAGTTCCGCCTTGATTTTTTTGGCGACGCTGGCAATCTCCTTGACCGGATTACCCGCAGTAACGTGGGTGGCGTGCGCGCTGACACCCTGTTGTTCAAGTAGCGTATGCAGTTTTTTGGTGGCCGCAACACCTTTCTTTCTCATCACTTCCGGGGGCTCGGTAATCACCAGGGCGTCGAGCGCTTTGGCAATTGCAATGGTGTAGGCAACGTGTAATTTACTGTGGCTGGCGTCGGCCAGTTGTTGCGCCATGGCTAACACTTTACCGTTGATGGCTTGCTGCAGTGCGTTGCGGCTTGCGGCATCCACCGTGGCCAGCAAGCACGGTTTGCTTTTCCACTTTCTGACGGAGCAAATCAACAACGGGCACCTGAGCATGCGAATCAGTTGCCAGTCTATCGGGGTATGGAATGCGGAACGGGTGTAACTCCCGATTTTCATCACCAGGTCGATGTTGCGGGACGCCGTGGTCTGTGTGACCCAGGCGGCCATGTCCGGATCGGTCACGATCTCCGCATTAATACGCAGCCCGGGTGCAGGTTGACGGGCCAGCGCGTCGGCGATAAGCGCCTGTAATTCCTCCCTGGCCGACTTGCCGGGTCGCGGTGCGTCAAACACCGCCACACTGATTTTGGCTCCAAACGGTGCGGCCATGGCTATCGCTTTGTCGAGAACGGAGTTTTGCGGGTTGTCGTAATTCCAGATAACGAGGATATGCTGCATGTGAGGTTTCCCAGGGACATTGCCTTAAGCGGCATTATTCTGGCATACCGGCAGTCCCCGCGAAAGTACTGTCGTATTCTCGGCTGGACAACGGCTAGACGGCATAGGGACCAATGCCGAAGCCAGCAAGGCATCATCGGACAAATGTGGCCGCCGCGGACGATTGTGTTTGTCTACCGCCGTCCCCTGACGTAGCATTTGCGCCTGTGTTTTTCCACACGCCCGATTGGGAGGCGGTTCGCACGATGTATGCCTGTCTGAGCGGGACATATAACCGAGTTTGCACATGAGCGCGCTCGATCCGATCATCCTGTTTTTTTTACTGGGGCTGGTTGCCGGCCTGATGCGTTCGGCCCTGCGTCTGCCGGCGGCGGTGTATGAGTTTGTCAGTATTCTGCTGTTGCTGGCCATAGGCCTCAAGGGTGGCGTTGAACTTGCCAGGCAGCCATTTGCCATGCTGCTGCCACAAATGCTGGCCGTGTTGGCCATGGGCCTTCTGTTGCCCCTGGTGGCTTTCCCGATTCTGCGCTATGCCGGGCGTTTCAAGCGCGCGGACGCCGCCTCCATCGCTGCCCACTATGGGTCGGTGAGCGTGGGTACCTACGCCGTCGCGGTGGCGTACTTTGCCACCCAGGGCATTACTTTTGAAGAACACATGCCACTGCTGCTGGTACTGCTGGAAATCCCGGCCATTCTGGTGGGCATAGTACTGGCCCGTGGGCTGTCGCGAGAAACACGCTGGGGTTCGGTGGCCCACGAGGTGTTTTTAGGCAAAGGTATCGTTTTGTTACTTGGCGGCTTGCTGATTGGCTGGGCGGCCGGTCCGGACGGATTGTCTTCGATCACACCGCTGTTCTTCGACCTGTTCAAGGGTGTGCTGGCCATCTTCCTGCTGGAGATGGGTCTGATTGCCGCGGCGCAGGTCGGCGCGCTACGTCAGTACGGGCCATTTTTAGCGGTGTTTGGCATTGCGATGCCATTATTTTCCGCCGTCGTTGGTACTGGCCTGGGGTGGATATTGGGGCTGTCGGTGGGCGGTGCCGCCATGTTAGCCACACTGGCCGCAAGTGCGTCCTATATTGCGGTACCGGCGGCCATGCGTATTTCCGTGCCGGAGGCCAATCCAACTCTGTCGTTGACGGCATCGCTGGGGGTGACGTTCCCCTTTAACGTGTTGGTGGGTATTCCAATCTATTATGCGCTCGCCGCAAAGGCGTATGCGTTACTGGGGGGATGAGAGCAAATGACACTGGCCAATGAACGCACGCGCAAATTGTTGACCATTATTACCGAGGCCGCTATTGAAGCCGCTCTGGTACGGGACATCGAACGGCTGGGCGCCCACGGTTATACCGTTACCGACGCCCGCGGCAAGGGCAGTCGCGGGGCGCGCAACGCCGGCTGGGAAACCAGCAGTAACATTCACATCGAAGTGGTGTGTGACGCGCCTACTGCGCAGGCTATTGGCGCGCACCTGCAGGCCCATTATTACGACAACTACGCGATGATTATGTTTACCGCCGATGTGGAAGTACTGCGGCCGGAAAAATTTTAAGAGACCCGCGTTAAAATTCGGTACGCTTTGGTGCGGCGCGCAACCGGGTAAAACCGAATATCTAAAACAGATTTTCGCGCATCATTGTTCTGCACAAAAAATGACTCCCGTGACATAACTACGTTCGCCATTCGCTGCTGATCGTCATTTATGTAGCTAATGATTTAAACACAGTCGTGGGCAATACGCCGCCGAGCCCGGAGTCGAGTGCAACGCGGGGCGCGCCGTTACCGTTAACGAAGTAGCAAGGTCGGAATAGTCGCAGCGCGCAGCAGATCCGTGGTTTTACTGCCGAACAGCAGACTGCGCAGTGGCGCATGACTGTATGCGCCCATAATCAGTAGATCGATGTCCTGATCTTTTACGGCCTGCGCGATCACTCGTTCCGCATCCCCCGGTATAAGGGACGCCGGGGCATCGAAACCCGCTGACTCCAGGGTTTGTCTTGCCCACTCAAGTTCCTTTGAAGTGTCCTGTTTTGCCTTGCCGGACATCAACAGATGCACCGGGAGGCCTTTGAAGAGCGGGCTTGACGCTACCATTTCGACGCCGCGGCGCGTCACGATCTCGCCATCGAAGGCAATCATCACCCGTTGCGGCTCTGTGAACCCCTCGGTGATCGCCAGAATGGGCTTATGCAGGGCGCGCACCACGCGCTCGACGTGACGACCCAGATCGCGTTGCGTGTGTTCGGCTGATTCTCCGCGCCGACCCAGCACAAACAGCCGCACGTCGTCTTCTTGCTCCGCGAGTGTTTCTTCCAGCTGTCCGTAACGTTGGCGAATATCCGGCGATTGCACGCCTGCGGCAACCGCCCGTTCGCGCAGTCGATTCAGAAAGAGTCTGCCCTGTTCGCGGGCGGCTTTGCTGCGCGACTCGTCTGCGTTGGAAAGTACGCTGAGCAGTTGTTCCTGGGCGTCGATGCCAATGGTGCCGCTGTGGTCCTGAGTGCTGGCGGTCTCAGGATGGCGATCGATGATATGTAGCAACTCCAGCGGCGCGCTCATGCGCTGCGCCGCCCACGCGGCGTAATCGGCCACATAGTCCGCAAAGCGCGATTGATCGACGCAGGCCAGCACTTTGTTTTCGTCGTTCATATGGGTTCCCTTTAATGGCCCAGGAGAATGTCGTCGGCAACGTCTTTGTCGTGCACGGCGAACTTGTCCACCATGGTGGCGCTGGCCTCGTTCAGACCCAGCACCTCGACGTCGGTACCCTCGCGGCGAAATTTCAACACCACCTTGTCCAGCGCGCTCACGGCGGTGATGTCCCAGAAGTGGGCGCGGCTCACGTCTATGCGGACTTTTTCAATCACTTCCTTGTAATCGAAGACGTCGGCGAAGCGATCGGCGCTGGCGAAAAACACCTGTCCGAATACCGTATAGGTGCGAGTGCGGCCCTCGTCCTCCGCAAGCGAACGGATGCGCAGGATCTGCCCCACCTTGTGTGCAAAGAAGAAACCCGAGAGCAGCACGCCGGTCAGCACGCCCATGGCCAGGTCGTGGGTGGCCACCGTCACCACCACCGTTGCCAACATCACCACGCTGGAACTTTTGGGGTGCGCGCGCAGATTACGGATAGAATCCCAGTTAAACGTGCCGATCGATACCATAATCATCACCGCGACCAGGGCAGCCATGGGTATTTGGCTAACCCACTCCCCCAGAAATACCACCATGAGCAGCAGGAAAACGCCGGCACACAGGGTCGACAAACGTCCGCGCCCGCCGGATTTCACGTTGATG
>JBFJMM010000070.1:0-10043 GCA_041633885.1 Porticoccaceae bacterium | reverse complement strand
TCCAGTTCCACCGGTGTGGATAGCGTGAGCAATCGCGAAATACGACCCGGAGCGACACCCATCAACAATTGGGTTTCTCCCACCTGCACCAGTAGCAGACGCTCCCGTGGGCCCACTGACAGGGCACCGACGATACGCAGCGCACCGCGCATTTTTGACGGCAATCGCTGCAGCCGTTTCAGCGCCCAGGCCAGAACGACGATACTGATCAGCACCAGCCCCAGGCCCGCGACCAGCTGCACCAGGTAGCCCCCATCCACGCCGTGGTGCGCGCTGCGCTCCAGCGCGGCAGCGCCACCGGATTCGGCCGTCGCCAACCCGCACTGAGCAACAGTCGCCAACGCGCCACCGAGGTACCCGCCACAGAATTTCATCTGAGCTTTTTAACCCGCTCAGCCGGGCTGATCACGTCGGTGAGACGAATGCCAAATTTATCTTCCATCACCACCACCTCACCATGGGCAATCAGCGTATTGTTGACCAGTACGTCCAGTGGCTCCCCAACCAGGCTGTCCAGCCCCACCACCGAACCCTGGCTGTATTGCAATAATTGGCGAATGGCGGTTTGGGCACGACCAATCTCAACGGAAATGGTGACCGGGATATCGAGGATCACATCCAGATTGACATCGCCATTGACGTGGCCCGCGGAGTCCGGGGTCAGGTTCTTGAGTCCGGCGGGTGCATAGTCTCTGCCATCGGCCGCACCCGGTGTTTCCCCGTTGGATGGCGGATTGTGCGTCGCCGCACCGGCGGTCTGTGTTGCGTCTACTACGTCATTCATAATTTCCAACCTCTCCGTTATTGCCCAGCAACGCGTTTACGGGTGCTGACCCGGGCGCTGCGCCCGCTCACGAATTTTGATAGCGTTTTTTCCTTTATACGCACCGAACTCACCGCGAAATACCGGTACTCCCTCTGCGCACAGGGTGACCGTGTCGCGTACATCAATGGCGATCACGTCACCTTTATCCAGCATCAACAGTTCGCCCAACGTCAGCTGGGTACGGGCCAGGGTGCTTGACAGCGTCACCTCGGCAAACGACAACTCCTCTTCCAGCACCGAGCGCCAGTGCTCGTCCACGGTGTGATCGTCAGCCTGGTTATGGTTATCGAGTCGATCGCGAATCGGTTCGATCATGGCGTACGGCAGCACCACCTGCAGAGTCCCGCCGACACCGTCGAAATCGACGTCGAATGTAGATACCACCAGTTGTTCCGCGGGGTTTAATTTATTGGCAAAATCCGGATTAATTTCCGTGCGTACAACAGCGAACTCAAGCGCTATCACCGCAGACCAGGCTTCACCCATATCCTCAAACAAATGACGCAGTAGCATTTGCGCCATACGTATTTCTGCCTGGGTAAAATCGGTGCGTTCGGTGGGCGCCGCCTGGGCGCCTTTGCCGCCATAAAAATTATCCACCACTGCGTACAGCAACGCAGAATCCAGCACCACCAGTGCTTCCCCCCGTAATGGCTTAACACTGATAAAATTAATGCTCGCCGGTACGGCTATAGTCTGTAAATAATCCGAAAATGTTTCCATACTGAGGTTACGCACCTGCACCTGACTGGGCCGCTTTATGGTGTTAAACAGAGTAGTGGAAAACGTCGCCGCAAAACGTTCATTGAGTAGCGCCAGGCGCGGCAGGCGACCCCCGGCCAGTTGATTCTGTGCGGTGAAATCAAATGCCCGCGCCCGTGTGGTGCCGGTATTGACGCCTTTACCCGAGGCGATTTCGCCGGTCGCCACGCTCGATAGCAGGGCATCTATTTCTTCCTGCGACAGCAGATTCTCGCTAGCCATAAATTACTGCATCACCAGGCCGGTAATAAAAATTGCTTCGATGTCGTGTTCCAGTTTCTTGCTGTCGTTGACAATACGTCGCGTTGCCTGCAACAAATCTTTGCGCATTTTTTCTTTGCCTTCCATAGACGACAGCGTTTCGAAATCCTGTCCGCTCAGGGTTTGAATAATCGCGTCGCGAATCGCGGGCATATCGTGTTCGATTTGATCAATGGTTTTCTGGTCGCGGGCCATCGCCGACAAATTGATTTGCATATAACGCAATTGGCCCTGATTTTGAAATGTCACGACAAAGGCCGGCGACAACTGGGAGTAAAGGGCCGGTTCCTTTGCAACAGCGGCCTGCTTTTTCGCATCGGGTTTCCGGGGCGCCTTGTTCGCAACGCCATTTTTCGCGGGTTCGGCTACTTCATCGCCCACCGAACTGTCCTTGGCAGACAGCAGGAAATACGTGGCGCCCGCCCCGACCGCCGACATCAGCATCGCGATTACCGCGATCAGAATAATGGTTTTCAGCCCGGCGGCAGGCTTTTCGGGGGCTTCCTTTTCGGACGAATCCAGCTCTTCTTCATCGACTGCCATAGAATTTTCCCCTTACAGGAGCAATGTGGTGGCGTATGTCCCCGAACGTTGGCTACCGCGCTATTACAAATCCAACCTGCGGTGAACTACGGGGCAACGGGTATCACGAGATATTTAGCAATTGTTGTGCCACTCCAATTTAATAATTGAAATCATGGAGTTAACAGAGGTCATTATTTTTTTGCCAAAACATTGACGGCCTGCGACCGAGCACATGGCGGAAAATCGGCGAAATAAAACGAGCGCCTGAACAAAAAAAAGGAGCGACCTGGTCGCTCCCGCAAAAACTCGACGACTGAATACTGACGTCAGGTTTGAACACTGTGGCCGGTAGACGCGAAGCACTAAACGACAGGGGCATGCTCCCGGCAGTGGTTAGCTACACGTAATAATCAACCAACCTCGGCGTCAAGGCAGCCGTGGAGACTCCAATACCTGGATCGCCAATCATGTCCGCGCTGCCGGGGATGCCGTTGCTACGGGACCCGTCTCCACCCTGGTTGCGGGCATCCGGTGATTCGCGATGCTGGGCCAGCGATTGTTCGGACACATCGGCCTCGCCCAGATTCATACCCTGGGCCGCGAACATGTCCCGCAGCCTTGGCAGAGCCGCTTCGAGTAACTCCCGCGCATGGGCATTGGTGGTGTAGAACATGACATTGGTGCTGTCGCCCTCCTTGCTAAGCCTGACGTCTACACTGCCCAGTTCCGCCGGGTTGAGACGCAACTCCGCAACCTGCCCGCCGCGTTCCAGCAACCAGCGAATCTGATTACCCAGCTCACCGGTCCAGCCGGGCGCGCCCGCAGGCGTGTGTAGTGCCAATGTCGGAATATGGCCAGCTCCGGTGTCCCCCGACTGTAACAGGAATGGTGTTAACGCCCCAGCTACCGCAGGTGGCGTGGGAACCGACGTTAAGCTGGCGAGCAAATTACTCGCGGTGCTGTGCCCGGCACCGCCGGCGGCTGCCGACAGGGCAATCTCGCCGGCAACTTTCGCGCCCGTATCAGGTTTGGGAGCCGTGGCCGCTACGAGGGTTTCGAGCAGCGGCTCACCCTCTGTCACCAGCGCGGTTGCAGCCGGGAATTTAGGTGCATCGGGGGGCACGGCGTTCGTGGGCGGCGCGGACGTTAGTTTGCCGCCGGGCACGGTTTGCAGGTGTTCGCGAATTTTATCGGCGTGGGGCGAATGCTCGAACGCGCCTTTGAAAAGTGCCGGGACCACCCGCGGCTGTTCGCTGGCCAACACGCCCGGAACCTGCTCGGCAGGCAGGGTTGGCGCAAGGACAGACATCGGACTTTGCGCTGTATCCACAGCGGCTCCCTCGAGCCCTGTTTTATCGCTCATTGAGGATGTAGCGGCCTGTGGCGCCGGTTGTGGCTGATCGAGCAATCCCTGAACAGGAGCCACGAGTAATTTCTCCTCGATGTCGCTTCCGTCGCTGGACAGTTCCGACAGTAAGTCGCCTATTAGCGCGGTTTTGCCGCTCGCATCCACAACAGGCGGCAGATTGTTGCCGGGGGGCGGCAAACCAGCGCCCCCGGTTACAACCTGTCCTTGACCCAACAGTCCGTCAACTGGCTGGACATTAAGGGACAGGGGATCTTGCACCGCTGGTGTCGCCGCGGACCGAATGTGGGCGGAATCAACCCCCTGGTTCCTGGAAACCCGGGGGCCTGTGGAGGACTGACTGGCCGCCGGCGGACGCGCGACAGCGGCCCATGGCGGGTGTTCCCGCGCGTCGGCATCCCCGGAAACCCCGCTCTGCGCGCTGTTGTGGCGCTGCGCGGCGAAATCGGCACGGAACTGGCTGGCGCCCTCGCTGCCGCCTTCAGGAGATCGACCTGACCCCGGTGGGAACGGGGTGGTGAGTAATTGAATACCCGAGGCGTGGGACATAGCTGTGTGGTCTCTGCGGTTAACGGTGGGCGTGGGCTCAACTCGCCCATTACGGAGCCGGTCTGCCACTGCACCGGCCCCTCACGAGACAGGAAGCAAAACCCGCGCCAAGGTCGAAGAACCCCGTCAACGGGCGACGATATCGCCATGGAAAAAGTGCATCGGCCTGCGCAAACCTTTGCTTTGCTACCGGCTACGGCCAGTGATTATTCCGCGCCAGCACCCGTGGCCGATCGTCAGCCTCACACTGCTCCCGGCGGAGACCCTCCTGCTGCTCCTGCAACCGCCGCCGTTGTGCTACCTTCGACAGCGAATCCGCCGCCTGTCGGCACTCTAACCACTGCTGGCGTCGCGTCTCCAGCTCGGCACTACAACGCTGCACCTCCCGGGCCTGCCGTTGCACAGCTTCCGTCAATTTCTGTATAAAGAGCTGGTAGTTGTGTAACTGGGCGACCTGCACCCCGCACTGCGTATCCTCCTGCAAACGCTGTTGGTACTCTCGCAAATAGCTTTGCAGCTGGCCCTGGCGCGCCCGCTGGTTCTCAACCCGCTGTTGGTGCTCGAGCATTATCCGCGCCGCCTCGTTTTCCCGATGGCGGGCAATGGCGGTGATGCTGTCCAGACGTTGTGCGCGACTCATGGTCTCGTGTGTCCGGGGGCCATGCCCGCGCTCGCAGGAGACACAGCACCCATAGATTTTTTCCCGACGTACCGCGCACTTCTGCGGCAAAAAAAAGTCTGGCGCCAGAGGCTGCGCACGCCGTTAGACCGCGGGACTCTGGATCGTCTGCACCAGTTGCTCCAGCGCCTGCTCACTGTGGCCGCGGTCGACGGCTTCGTGTGTCTCCTGGCTGATAAATTTTTCCAGTAGGGAGTGACTGGCGATGGCCAGATCGATGCGTTGATCGGTGCCGGTCCGGTAGGCGCCCACGGTGATCAGGTCCAGATTCTGTTGATAGATGGCGGACAGCGCCTTGACTTCACGGGCCAGCTGCGACTGTCGCGGTGTTACCAGTGCGCCCATCAAACGACTCACCGAACGATCGACGTCAATGGCCGGGAAACGCCCTCGCTCGGCAATGGCTCGCGACAACACGATGTGACCGTCGAGAATCGCCCGCGCCGCGTCGACCACCGGATCGTTGTGATCGTCGCCCTCCACCAGCACCGTGTAGATGCCGGTGATGGAACCGCGCTCGCAATTGCCGGAGCGCTCCACCAACTGTGGCAGGCGGGCGAATACCGAGGGGGGATAACCCTTGCTCACCGGCGGCTCACCGATGGCGAGTGCCACCTCCCGCTGCGCCTGAGCAAAGCGTGTCAGGGAGTCCATGACCAGTAGCACATGCTGTCCACGGTCGCGAAAATATTCCGCTATTGCCGTGGCGCGCCAGGCGCCGTGCAATCGCATCAGGGGTAAATCGTCGGCGGGCGCCGCAACCACCACGGCGCGTTTAAGTCCGTCGGGACCTAAAATTTCTGTCACGAACTCCTGGATCTCGCGGCCCCGCTCGCCGATTAACGCAACGACAATGACGTCCGCATCGGTGTTGCGCGCCAGCATGCCCAGCAGCGTGCTTTTACCCACACCGCTGCCCGCGAACAAGCCAATGCGTTGGCCGCGACCGATGGTCAGTAAACTGTTGATGGCGCGCACACCGATATCGAGGGGTTCCCGTATCGGTTTGCGATCCAGGGGATTGATTGGGCGTCCCTGCAACGGCAGTCGCTCCGGCGTCCGCATAGGCCCGAGTCGATCCAACGGTTGACCGCTACCGTCGATCACCCTGCCCAGTAAATCCTCTCCCGCCGCCACACTGTGGCTACCGCGCATCGGCACCACCAGGGCGTCCGGGGTTAAACCGGTCAGCGGACTGATCGGCATCAAAAACAGCCGGTTGTTGCCAAACCCCACCACCTCCGCCTCTATCTGTCGCCCCTCGGGGGTAACGATCTGACAACGACCGCCAACGGGAGCGTGACAACCCACCGCCTCAATGGTCAACCCCACCATGCGCACCACCTTGCCTTCCACTGCTGGCGGGGGCGCCGCCACCAGGCTGTCGCGGCGTCTGGCAAGTCTGGCCCCGAATTGAGCAGCCGGTTCGGCGCCAGTGTCCCGCGACAACCCGGTCAATGGGCCTGCTCAGAACCCGCGTGTAGCAGGGCATCGCAAATACTATCGAGTCGCGCGGCAAGGGTTGCATCTACGGTGGCTTCACTGCTGGCCACGCGACAGTCACCACGACTCATGTGGGCGTTTTCCAGGATGCGCCAGCCGCGCTCCTGTTCGTCGGGAATCGCAATCCGCATCAGCGCCGCATCTTCGGGGTGTAGTTGCACTTCGATCTCTCTGGCAGCGTCGGACAGCGCCGCCACCGCCTCGTGCACGGTGTCAATTACCAACTGCGGATCGCTGCGCAACTCGCGGCGAATCAGTTGCTGCGCCACCTTGGTGGCCAGCAAAACCAGCTCCCCCTCCACTGTCTCGTCGAGCTGCTCAAACGGCCGGACAAACGCGTTTAGCAGGCGGGTGATACCCCGTCCCTTGACCTGCATTTCTTCCCGCGCCGCCGCCAGGCCATCGCGATGACCCGCGGCAAAGCCTTCGTCCCGGGTCTGTCGATAAACCGCATCGAGTTGTTCCCGAGTTAATGGTCCACGGTTTTTCTCGGGATCAACCACAGGTGTTTCCCAAACCGCGAGTTTGAGGGCGTGTTCACCGCTAATAATCTTAGACAAATTGCTCTCCTCCTTTGTTACCCAGCATAATTTCACCCTCCTCGGACAAACGACTGGCAACGGCTAGAATTTCTTTCTGTGCGGTTTCGACTTCACTCAAGCGCACCGGACCACGGCTTTCCAGATCCTCGCGGAGCATCTCCGCCGCCCGTTTCGACATATTGTTGAAAATTTTATTCTGCATCGGCGCATCCGCACCCTTCAGGGCCAGCACCAGAATATCCGAGCCAATCTCCCGCAACAGACGCTGTACACCGCGATCATCAAGCTCGAGCAGGTTATCGAAAACGAACATTAAATCGCGAATGCGATCGCTCAGATCTTTATCGATTGCCTGAATACTGTCGGAAATGTTGCTCTCCGTTTCACCGTCCAACAGGGCAAGAATTTTCGCCGCCGTCTTGGCCCCACCGACGCTGGATACCTGACTGTTACTCGCCGCGGAAAATTGTTTTTCCAGAATATCGTCCAGCTCCGTCAGCGCGGATGGATGTATCGTATCGAGACGCGCGATGCGCAACATGGCGTCGGCGCGAATTGTTTCCGGCAGATATTTCAACACCTCCGCGGCATGATCGCTGTCCAGATAAGCGAGCACGATGGCGATTATCTGCGGGTGTTCGGCGCGAATCACACTGGCTACCGCGCGCGCTTCCATCCACTTCAATGACTCAATACCTTTGGAGTCGCGCCCCAGCAGAACCCGATTGATGACTCCTTTGGCGCGTTGTTCCCCAAGCGCCTGGACCATCACGTTGCGCACGTAATCTTCGGTCCCCACGCCCAGCGAACTTAGCGCGTTTGCTTCGCTGGTGAACGATGCCACCACGCTTTGCACCTGGCGGTTGGAAATATCTTTGAGGCTGGCCATCGCCGCACCCACTTTCTGTACTTCCTTGGGTCCCATATGACGCAACACTTCGGCCGCCGATTGCTCCCCCAGACCCAGCAGAAAAACTGCCGCCTTGCTGGAACCTGTTAATTCGCGCGCTTCGTCATTCATCGGCGCCAACCCACCCTTTCATTACCTGTGCCACCCGTTTCGGGTCCTGATTTACCAAAGACTGGGCCATCGCCAATTGCTGCGCATAACCGACGCTGCCAGGTAGAGCGGCCGTGCCAGCGCCACTTAAATTAACCTGATCCGCGCTTAATTGAATTTGCCCCTCCAGCGCCTCCCCATGTTCCAGGCGACGGGGCGCCGCCCCCTCTTTGGCGAGACTCGCCAACACCGGGCGCAGCACCCCGAGAATCAGCAACAGCACCGCACCCCAACCCAGTAACTGTTTTCCCAAGGGCACCAGCCAGGGCTTTTCCCAAAACGGCGCGTCGGGCAAGGGCTCCAGTAAATCCGGTTCGCGGAAGGACACGTTCACCAGATTGACGCTGTCATTACGAGCCGCGCTAAACCCGACCGCATCCTTGATCAAACCGTTGAGCCGTTCCAGCTCGTCCGCCGGCAACGGCACCCGGGTGACATTACCCTCTTCGTCAACCTCGTCCCGGTAATCAAGCACCACGGCGACCGACAGGCGACGTATCGAGCCCGGGGTTTCGCGCACATGGCTGATGGTACGATCCACTTCGTAATTACGGGTGGCGCTTTTACTGGTAAACTGGGTGGCCGTTGTCGATTCCGCGCCAGCCTCTTCCTGTTCCAACAACGTTCCGGCAACCGGGGGCTGGTTGCTCAATGCGCCGGGCACACCGGAAGCCCGACCATTGTTGTTCCCCTCCTCCAGTGTCTGTTCGCTGCGCATGGTTATTTTGTCCGGCGCGTAGATTTCGCTGGTTCGCTCGGTAGCCGTAAAGTCGATGTCCGCGGTGACCTCCGCGTTGACCCGATCCGCGCCGACAATGGGTGCCAGAATATTCATGATGCGGTTGATGTAGTCCTGTTCGACAGTGCGGGAGAAGCGCAATTGTTCACTGCTCATGCCGAGGGGCGAGTTCGCGGTGGCCGTGGTTAACAGGCGACCTTTCTGATCGATTAATGTCACATCTTCAGTTTGCATATCAGGCACGCTGGAAGCGACCAGATGCACCACTCCGGAAACCTGGGATTCGCTCAGTTCCTTGCCGGGATATAGATTCACCAGAATCGACGCGCTGGGCTTGTTGCCTTTGCGCACGAATACCGACTGCTTGGGTATCGCCAGATGTACCCTCGCATTTTTTACCCCATCGAGGGTGGCAACGGATTTTGACAACTCTCCTTCCAGGGCACGATTGTAGCGACTGGTTTCCATAAAACTGCTGGCGCCGAATTTCTGTTCGCCGTCCAGTAACTCGTAACCCTGTACGTCACCTCTGGGCAACCCTTCGCTGGCCAGTTTGAGCCGCAACTCGTGTACCTGCGCAACCGGTACGGTAACAGTGCCGCCGGTCAGTCGATAACGCACCTTGGCCTGATCCAGCAGTTCCACCACCCGCGCTGCGTCGGCCGTGCCAAGGCCCACAAATAACGGCGTGTAGTCCGGCTCCTGAGACCATGAAACAATGGCGACGCCGATGGACACACTGGCGGCAAGCCCAATCATTAATCCCAGTTGCCTGAACATTGGCAGCCGCGTGAAACCCATAAACTGTTGCAAAACGCTGCCTTTATCTATCAGTGCCATCGTATTAACCCGTCACAACCCTGCTGCTGAAAATTTTCGTATCGGCCGTATTACCACTTCTGCCCACGCCAGAATATCCGTTGTTACACCTGCATATTCATTACATCCTGATAGGCGGACAGCAGGCGATTGCGAACCTGTGTAATCGCTTGAAATGACACATTGGCTTTTTGCAACGCCACCATCACCTCGGGAAGATCCACATCTGGCGCGCCGCGTTCAAATGCCTGCGTCAATGCGCTGGCGCTGGTTTGCGTTTCACTCACTCGATCGATGGATTTGGCGAGCAACTGTCCGAAGTCAGCCCCGCTGGTAACGGCGGCTTCTGTGCTTTTATCGCTACCCGCCGCCGCTGCCAGTACGCGCATTTGTGCCAGCACCTGATTAATTT